>CAXUNV010000200.1:1387-8177 GCA_964252355.1 uncultured Chthoniobacterales bacterium
GCTGACTGAGCGGCACCGTTTCCCGTAGCATCATCCGTAGCGTGCGACGGCCCTGGAAACCGGCGAGTTGATCACCTCCGTCGAGTTGCCCGCGCTGCCGTTCGCCCGGCGCTCCACCTACCGCAAGGTGCGCGACCGGGCGAGCTACGCCTTCGCGCTGGTTTCAGTCGCCGCGGCCTTGGAACTCGATGGCGACACGGTCAAAGACGTGCGCTTGGCGCTGGGCGCCGTCGCCCATAAGCCGTGGCGAGCGTGGAAGGCGGAGGGGGCGCTCAAAGGGCGACCCGCGACGCGGCAGAACTTCCTCGCCGCCGCGGAGGCGGAACTCGCGGACGCGCGCCCGCTGCGCCACAACGGCTTCAAGATCGAACTCGTGCGGCGGACGCTCGCCGCCGTGCTCGAAGAATTAACGGGAGACAAAATATGAGCAGGTTTGGCAACGTCGCGCAGTCCGCGGTGAAGAAGGCGGTCGCGCTCGCGCCGGACCGGTGGATGCCGGGAGGCACGCCCGACCCATTGATCGGGCGCGAGCAGGGATTGATCGGCGCGCCGGTGTCGCGGGTGGACGGGCCGCTCAAGGTGCGCGGGGAGGCGCGCTTTGCTGCCGAGTTCCCCCTGGAAGGCATGGTTTACGCCGCCCTGGTCTTCAGCACGGTTCCCAAAGGCCGGATCGCCACGCTTGATACGAGTGCGGCCGAGGCCGCGCCGGGTGTGGTGCTTGTGATGACGCACCGCAACGCGCCCAAGCTGAAAGAGTTGCCGTTCTTCCTGAGTGCGGAGAAGGCGGCGGCCGGAGACAACCTGCCCATCATGCAGGACGACCGGGTCCACTGGAACGGTGAACCTGTTGCCGTCGTCCTCGCCGAGACGCAGGAGCAGGCCAACCACGCCAAGTCGTTGGTTCGCGTCACCTACGACGCGGAGCCCGCCGTGACCTCGTTTGCACAGGCCAAGGCCGCCGGACTTCATCGGGCGGAGTTTGCCGGGGAGGCGCTTAAGCACGAGGTCAAAGATGCCGAGGCGGCGCTGGCCGCCGCGCCCTGCTGGGTGGACGAAACCTACCGGACCCCGCGCCACAACCACAACGCCATCGAACCTCACGCGGTGACGGTGGCGTGGCACGGCGATGAGTTAATGGTCCACGATGCTTCACAATGCGTGTCGCACGTCGCGTGGTCGCTCGCCCAAGCGTTCGGGATCAAGGAAAAGCAGGTTCGCGTCACCTCCCCATTCGTGGGTGGCGGGTTCGGCAGCAAAACCCTGTGGCAGCACCACATCCTGGCGGCGGCGGCGGCCAAGCTCGCCGGGCGCCCGGTTCGTCTCGCGCTTTCCCGGGAAGGCGTTTACCGCGTGGTGGGCGGGCGCACCGTCACCGAACAGCGCGTCGCCATCGGCGCCCAGGCAGACGGAGGCTTTGACGCGCTGATCCACACCGGGGTGGTCGGCATGACGGAGCATAACAACGTGCCTGAGCCGTTCATCCTGGCCACCCAATGCCTCTACGCCGCGGGCAGCTTCAAGTTGTCGGTGGAAACGGCGCACTTGGACATGCTCGCCAACACCTTCATGCGCGCGCCGGGCGAGTCGGTTGGCACCTTCGCGCTGGAGTCCGCCATTGACGAGCTGGCCGCCAAGCTCGGGCTGGACCCGATTGAGTTGCGCATCCGCAACGAGCCCGAGCAGGACCCGACCTTGGGCATTCCCTTCTCCTCGCGCCACCTCGTGGAGGCTTACCGGGCGGGTGCCGAGCGGTTCGGCTGGAGTCGTCGCGACCCCATTCCCGGCAGCCGCCGTGAAGGCGAGTGGCTGGTCGGCATGGGCATGGCAACCGCAACCTACCCTTACCAGCGGATGCCCGGCGGCGCGGCACGGATCACCTTAACCCGGTCCGGCCAGGCAACGGTCGAGGTTGCGGCGCACGAGATGGGCATGGGCACGGCCACGACCACGGTGCTGGTGGCGGCCGAGCGGCTGGGCTTGCCGATGGAGAGGGTGGAGGTCCTCTACGGGGATTCGTCTTTAGCGGGACTCATCATCGCCGGCGGCTCGCAGCAGACCGCCTCCATTGGTTCCGCCGTCCTCGCGGCGCACCAGGAGTTGGTCGCCGAACTCTTGAAGCTCGTGAAGAAGGATTCGCCGCTCGCCGGCCTCAAACCGGAGGAGGTCCGCGGTCACGGGAGCGGCTTGTGCAAGCTTGATGAACCGGAGCGTCGGGAAAGCTACGCCGCCATCCTGGGGCGCGCCGGGCGCGACGAGTTGACGGTGGAAGGCAGCGCCCCGCCGCCGTTCGAACTGATGCATTGGTCCATGCACTCCTACGGCGCGCAGTTTTGCGAGGTGCGCGTCAACGCGGTCACCGGCGAGGTGCGGGTCAGCCGTTTCCTCGGCTCGTTCGATTGCGGGCGCATCCTCAACGCCAAGACCGCCGCCAGCCAATTCCGCGGCGGCATCATCATGGGGCTAGGCCTCGCGTTGATGGAAGAAACCGAGTTCGACGAGCGCAACGGCCGCATCATGAACCCGAGCCTGGCCGAATACCACGTGCCCGTGCACCTGGACGTGCCCGAAATCGAGGTGATCTGGACCGACATCCCCGACCCGCACGCGCCGATGGGCGCCCACGGCATCGGCGAAATCGGGATCACCGGCGTCGGCGCGGCGGTGGCCAACGCCGTTTACAATGCCACCGGCAGGCGCGTGCGCGATCTGCCGATCACCTTGGATAAATTGCTTTGACGCACCTTCCTTGCAACCTTCAGCGCTGATTGGTGCGGTTCGCCACCGCCAAGTGGCACCGTCGGAAGCGGCCGGGAATGATGGGCAGTTGCCCATCCGCTTTGACGCCGCAGAGACTAACTAGCATCCGTTCGTGCACGCGGTTGTCCTAAACGCACAAAGAGATCTGCGCACTCTTCTCCAGCGCGAACCACACCAGCGCTCGGTTCGAGCGATCTCGAACCGCTAGAAGCGCCCATCGGATAAGCGTTCCAGGAGTTCATTGGGCAGAGCTAGGAGAGGGTCAGGGCCTCGGGGCGCTCCAAGCCGTGCATCAAGGTGTCGACGTAGTTGAATACCTCGCGCACGTCGTCAATCAGCCGGCCGGCCTCCGCCTCGGTCTCCAACCGGAGGAAGTGGGAAGGAGAGGCCGCGGCGATACCATCCACTTCTATTTTGCCCGCGAGGCGATCCGCTGAACCGTGGCCGGGCCGACGCGAATCGACATCCCTGGAGGCTGGCATCGCGCGCTCGACCGCGGGACCGGGCGGCGCCCGGGCTGTCGGCTGGAGCGCCGCCGGAGCCTTCCCTGGGGCTGCCGGGGCGCCTGCGCGAACACTTCAGGGACGTGCCCGCGCACGGGCGCATCCCGGCGAACAGTTGTGTGCGTCAAGTTCTGCAATTTCGAGGTCGGTTTGGGGTGGGGGTTCGCTCCACCTTCGACGCGTCAACGCCTCCGGGCTGTTCCCCCCCGAACTGCGGGACTTAGGGGCGCGGAGGCCCCCGCGTAGGCTCAAGGCGGGCAGCCAGGCCGGCGCTGGCTCGGCCACAACCGTGCGCTGCATTGCCAGCCGGAGGGGATTCAAGGCTGGCTGCGCCAAGATGAAGCCGGATGACGATCGTCAATAGGGAGGATCGATCGTACAAGCACGGCCCCGTAGTTTTCCCTCCCCTAAAGCGGGCCTGCCGACGATACTGAGATACAAAAAAGTCCTATATAACAGTATTTTATTGTTGTAAATTACAGTTATGGCGGCTCAATCAGGGGCACTTCCGGCCTCTCGCGCCCGGCTCGCGACTGTACTCCGTGCCGGTCGCGAAATCCTGTCCATAGACACGGCCATGCAAGCCCTCGGCGTCGACCGGCGCAAGGCCACGCGCCTCCTGTCGCAATGGACAGGGCAGGGCTGGCTGACACGCGTTGGGCCCGGCCTGTACGCGCCCGTGCCCCTTGAATTGGCGGGCAATGAACAAGTCCTGACTGATCCCTGGGTTCTCGTGCCCGCCCTGTTCGGCAAAAGCTACATCGGCGGTTGGACAGCCGCCCATCACTGGGATCTAACGGAGCAGCTGTTTAACGAAATCGTTGTTTTCACGACACGCCGCGTCGTCAAGAAGCGAGTGACGTCCCAGGGTGTCGTCTTCCTTCTTCACAGCATTGCTGAAAAACGTCTATACGGCCTTAAGAGCGACTGGCGTGGCTCGGTCAGAGTGTCAGTCTCAGATCCCGCCCGAACGCTTGTGGATCTGCTCGCCATGCCTGAAACCGGCGGCGGCATCGATCACGTCACCGATTGCCTTACCAACTATCTGCGCCGTGCGGACGCTGATCGTGACCTGCTGATCCGCTACGCCGATCAATTCGGCAACGGCGCCGTGTTCAAGCGCCTTGGTTTCATCGCCGATACGCGCCTGCATGACCAGACGCTTGCCGAGACCTGCCGGCAGCGTCTCTCGGCGGGCTACGCCCAGCTTGATCCAAACCTTCCCGGTTCCGCCCTCGCCACTGCCTGGCGTGTGTGGGTGCCCGCTCACTGGTCGCGCACGCCATGATCGATAAACGCGAAATCCTCGACGTTGCGTCGACCTTCCGCCTGCTGCCGAACGTCGTTGAGAAGGACTATGTCCTCGGCTGGATTCTGGCCGGCATTAATGCCCATGGCGATCTCTCCGAGAGCTGGGTCTTCAAAGGCGGAACCTGTCTCAAAAAATGTTATTTCGAAACGTACCGCTTTTCCGAAGACCTTGATTTCACACTTCGCGACGAAGCTCAACTCGACGAGGATTTCCTGCAGGCCGCGCTACAGGACGTCGTTGCCTGGGTGACCGACGAATCAGGCTTGGCCATCCCGCCCGATCAGCTTGAATTTGACATTTACACCAACCTTCGCGGTCGGCTGTCCTGTCAGGGCAAGGTTGCCTACCGCGGCCCGGTGTCCCCCACCTCCGGCGGCTGGCCGAAGATCAAGCTTGACCTCACAGCCGACGAAAAGCTTGTCCTCGCGCCCGTCCGCCGCGAAATTTTCCATCCCTATTCCGACAAGCCGCAGGAGGGCATCTGGATCAATTGCTATGCCTACGAAGAAGCGTTTGGAGAGAAAGTCCGCGCCTTGGGCGAGCGCACGCGCCCACGAGACCTCTACGACGTTGTCAATCTTTACCGCCATGTAGATACCAGGCCCACGGTCGCTGTGCTCCGCGACGTCCTGCAGCAGAAATGCGCGTACAAAGGTATTCCTATCCCTACCTATGAAGGGCTTTTGTCCTCCAGGGATATGCTTGAGCAGACCTGGGCCAACATGCTCGGCCACCAGCTCCCCGTGCTGCCGCCCTTGAACGATTTCTGGGGCGCGCTCCCCGAAATCTTCTCCTGGATGACGGGTGCGGCGGAGATCCCGCAACGCGGCTTCATTCGCCATGATCCCGGAGAAACGCCCGTCATTTCCCGCGTTCTGCCGCTGCACATTCCCATCCGGTCGCGCTCGATCCTCGAAATCATCCGATTCGCCGCGGCGAATCACCTGTGCGTCGATCTTGCCTATGATAACAACGTCCGCCGCATCGAACCATACTCGCTACGCCAGACCGCTGACGGGAACTTCATCCTGCACGCGATCCGCAGCGACTCCGCCGAGCACCGCTCCTACCGCGTCGATCGCATGAGAGACGCGACCGTAACTTCTCAAGTTTTCGCGCCGCGCTATACGGTCGAGCTGACATCGACCGGACCCTTGCCAGTGTCGCCGGCGGCGCCCCGCTTGACGACCACTTTATCGCGCCGTCCATCGTCTCCAGCGCCGCGCGGACCGACATATGTTTTCCGCTGCCCGATTTGCAACAAGACATTCAACAGAAAAACCATGGATTACGCGCTCAATCCGCATAAGAACGCTCGCGGTAATCCATGTCCCGGCCGTGCTGGTATATACGTTCGTACAAAATATTAGGATACTTCCTTCGCAGCTGGAGCCCGTCCACCGGCCCTTTTTGTCCTGGCCGCGAGGCGATCCGCTGAACCGTGGTCGGGCCGACGTGAATCGACGTCCCCGAGGGCTGGCATCGCGCGCTCGACCGCGGGACCGGGCGGGCCAACCGTCCCAAACCAAACGCCCCAGCCTTGCCGGCCTTTGCGCGACGGGCGACCCCTGCCATGGACCTAGTCCCCTATTTCAGCGCGTGCACGGCGGCCCTCTCGATGGCAAGTCCGCCTTGGTAGCGTTCCATGAAAGCCGCAAAACCTTGAACATCCCCCGGATCGGCGGCGATCGTCGTGCCGCCGTCCCCTGCAAAGACTTTGTTGGAGAGGTAAGCCTCCAAGGGTTCGCCCGCTTCCTTACGGAGCAGGTAGGAGGCGAGCAAGGCGATTCCCCACGCGCCGCCCTCGCCCGCGGTCTCCATCACGGACACGGGGACGTTCATCGCGGCCGCCATGATTTTCTGGCCCACTTCCTCCGTTTTGAAGAAGCCGCCATGGCCGAGGACCCTGTCGATTTTCACCCCCTCCTCTTCGAAAAGGATGTCCATCCCGATCTTCAAGGTGGCAAGCGCCGAGAACAGGTGGACGCGCATGAAGTTCGAAAGTGAGAAGCGGCTTTCGGGCGTACGGACGAACAAGGGACGCCCCTCTTCAAAGTGGGTGATGGGCTCACCCGAAACGTAATTGTAGGCGAGCAGGCCGCCGCCATCCGCATCACCCGTGAGTGCCCTTTTATACAACATCTCGAACAGCTTGGATGGACTGGTGGTCACGCCAAGCGCCTCCGCAAATTCTCGGAACAAGCCGACCCATGCATTG
>CAXUNV010000201.1:0-8111 GCA_964252355.1 uncultured Chthoniobacterales bacterium
CCGAGGTGGCGCGCCACCCCGCGGGCCGCTCGGCGTCCCTGTGACGGGCGGGACGCCCCTGGGCGCCGACTTCAGGGGCCCGGGCGGCCGAAAACGGGCGGGACGCCCGCGCTCCCCTGGGCGGTCCTTCGCGTCCCGCTTTGCGTTTGCTGTTTGGCCTGCGCGCAGCACCGTCGTCGGTTCAGACAAAAGATGCGGCAGTCCGAACAAAACGCCGTCAGGCTTCCTGCTTTCCAGTTCATTGCGCTTAGGCGGTGCCCACCGTCCCCTTGCTTCAAACGCCACCAACGACCGGAGACAAAGTGATCCCCATGACGCTGCGCGCCCTTTTTGGCATTGCCCTGTTGGGCCTGGCACCCCTGCACCCCTGCCCCGCGGCGGAAGAGCCCCGGTTTGATGGCCTGGGGTCGTACACGAGGCCAATCACGACCGGTTCGCCGGAGGCGCAGCGGTATTTCGACCAAGGCTTGGCCTTTCTCCAGGGCTTTAACCACGGGGAGGCGATCCGCTCCTTCCAAAGGGCGGCGGAGCTGGATCCGAATTGCGCGATGGCGCATTGGGCCATCGCGTTGGCGAGTGGCCCACACATTAATTTCCCATTGGTGCCGCCCCCGGCCGCCGCACGGGCTTGGCGAGAACTCCTCCTTGCGCAAAAACAGATCGAACGGATGTCGCCCGTCGAAGGCGCGCTCATCGAAGCGCTCGGCCAACGGTACGCCGACCCATCGCCCGCAGACCGGAGCGCTTTAGACCGCGCCTACGCCGACGCGATGCGCCGAGTCTGGCAACGGTACCCGAACGATCCGGACGTCGGTGCCTTCTTTGCCGAGGCGTTGCTGGACCTCCGGCCTTGGGATCAGTGGACTTCAGAGGGCGAACCGCAACCCGGCACCGAGGAGGTGATCGCGACGCTCGAGGCCGTTTTCAAGTTGGATGCCAATCACCCGCTGGCGAACCATCTTTACATCCACACGCTGGAGGGTTCTCCGCACCCGGAGCGTGCTGAACGGTCGGCCGACCTGTTGCGAACGCTGCAGCCGGGCCTCGCCCACATGGTGCACATGCCGTCGCACATCGACATCCGGTGCGGCCGCTGGCAAGAGGCGATCGAAGCCAACCTGAAGGCCGTCGAGGCGGACGGACGATACCGCGCCACCGCCGGGCCCCCCACCGGTTTTCTCCCGGTCTACATCGCGCACAACCGGCACATGCTTGCCTACGCCGCCATGATGACCGGCCAAGGCGAACTCGCCGTCTCCCAGATCCGAGCCATGGTCGCCGAACTGCCCGCCGGGTTCC
Organism: uncultured Chthoniobacterales bacterium; assembly: GCA_964252355.1. Taxonomy (GTDB): domain Bacteria; phylum Verrucomicrobiota; class Verrucomicrobiia; order Chthoniobacterales; family JAFAMB01; genus CAXUNV01. The sequence goes on from CAXUNV010000201.1 coordinate 1,300, forward strand.
TGAAGGAACACGCGCCCGGCGCGGAAGGCTTCATCGCCATGCCGTTGGAAGTCTTGGTGCGCTTCGGCCGGTGGAACGAGATTTTGGCCGAGCCTGCGGATTACCCTGACCACATGCCGTTCACCCGCGCGTTCCATTCCGCGGCGCGCGCTCTCGCCTATTCCGCGCTCGGTCAGACGGCCAAGGCCCGCGAAGAACAGGCGGTTTACCTCAAGGGGAAGGACTTGGTCCCAAAAGACGAGACCCTCGGCAACAACACGGCTGAAGCCACCCTCGTGGTCGTCACGAAAATGCTCGAGGGCGAGATCTCCATCCGTGAAGGCAAACTGGAGGATGGCTTGGCTGAACTTCGCTCGGCGGTCCAGGCGGAGGATGCCTTGCGTTACGACGAACCCCCCGGATGGTTGATCCCGGTGCGCCACTCGCTGGCGGCAAACCTCCTGCAGGCCAAACGCTTTGCCGAAGCGGAGAAAGTCTACCGGGACGACCTCCGACGGGTGCCGGAAAACGGATGGTCACTCTTCGGTTTGTCGCAAGCTTTGACCGCGCAAGGACAATTTGAGGAATCCCGGGCCGCGCTGGCCCGCTTTCGGGAGGTCTGGGCAAAGGCCGATCTTCAGATCACAAGCTCCTGCCTCTGTCGGCCGGGCGCGTAGCGAGACCTCAAGTTTGGCTCGAAGACGAAGACGCGTTCACTCCTGCGTTCGGCCAACATTTTGAACCCGTCTCCTCCGCAACTGCAACAAGGCCGAAATCCGTTACTTCTATGCCGGACTTGGCAGGAGGCGTGATCGAGGTGTGTTCACGCCGCTTGGCGCTCGCCGTTCGCGTGGGTCCGCGCTTGGTACAGTTTACCCCAGTCGCAGAGGCCGAGCAGCCACGGCTTGACGCTTTGGCCTAACGGCGTCAACGAGTGAGTATTCGACCCGCGGGGGCGCAAGCGGCGGGCGGTCCCTCCCCGGGGCGTCCGGCGGTCCCCGACCCTTCGTTGCCCGTCGTCGACGCGCGCTTCCCGTGCCGCATCGTCGACGGCGTCTGGCTCATCCTGGACAAGCGGACTTTTCTCGTGCATCGCGGGTCCCGGACCGAACGTCACCGGCCAGATGTTGCGGATGGGAGAAGTCATCACCCAAGAAGACGCGGACCATGACTTCGCGCAGGAGCGCTTTATGATGGCAGACGGGAGCGGCGAGATGTGGCTCACGTACCAGTACGAGTACGTGCGTCGACCTTAAGGGCCCCGCCGCCAGCTTTCGTGCGGGTCTTCCCACGATACGACGACGGCCTAACTCCGGAACACTTGGGATGAATTCCGGCGGGTGTTTGTGGTGGGTGGATGGTCGTCGCTGGGCTGCTTAGCGCGCCCGCGCCTGCGGTGGGCCCATGCGTCCTCTTTGGCCGGGGGATCACGCCCACCTCCGGGGTTTGTCACAAAACCGTCGTGCGCTGGAAGGGAGGGAAAGCGCAGGCCCTGCGCGCCTAGACGCCGTCCGCCGCTTCATCACCACCGACAACCTCGCCGTTCAACTGCCAGCCACAGCCAGGTCGTCACCAACGAATTTCGAATAGTCACAACATTTGTCCAGCCGCCGCGGGCATTTGCGGGACGACGTTGCCGATCGAGCCGATCACCTAACTAACCGAGTTTTGTCTCTCTTGGTGCGACTGCTCATCCCTCGACCCGTCGAGCGGGCTTTTCCATCGAACCCTGGCGGGCGGCCAGGTCGCTTTTTGATCGGGTGGGGAGGGCGGCGGCGATGAAGGCCTTCACCGGTTCTGTCGCGGCGTCCTTGCGCCAGAGCGCGACGATGGACCATGGCGGCAGCGCGGGGCGCAGTTTGAGGAGTTTCAAACGGGTCCCGGCCGTGCCGCTCACACAACTCGGCAGGAGGGCAAATTCGTGGCCGGCCGCGACGGCGGCGATCAGGCTGGACCCGCTGTCGTGCTCGCTGCCGATGCGCGGCCTGCGGCCGATGGCAGAGAACATCTTTTCTAAGTGTTTGTGGTAGCCGGGGTAATCCTTGCGGGTGTACGTCGCGACGGGTTCCGACGCCACCTGGTCGAGGCTGACGGATTTGGACCTTGCCAGCGGATGCGTCGCTCCGACCGCGACGCGCGTTTCGTAGCGTGCCAGTTCCTTCACGTCGAGTTCGCGCGACAATTTGTGCCGCAGCACGGTCAGCGCGACGTCCAACTTTCTTTGGAGCAACAGCGGCTGCATCTCCTCCGCGGAGAGATCATGCAGGGTCACGCGCACCCCGGGAAAGCTGCTTTTAAAGGCGCGCAGGGCGCGCGGCAAAATCTCCACCGTCCCGGATGGAAGGTAACCGACGTTGATTTCCGCCTGAGACGAGACGCCGGCACGGGCTTTTTCCACCGCGTCGGCGGTGCGCGCAAGGATGTCGCGGGCTTGGCCGAAGAAAATCTTCCCGGCCGCCGTCAGGCGCACGGACTTGCCGGTCCGTGCAAGCAGGAGGAAACCGAGTTCATCCTCGAGTTCATGGATCTGCCGGCTGACGCCCGGCTGCGAGACGTGGAGTTTCGCCGCGGCGCGCGAAACGTTCTCCCCTTCCGCCACGGCGACGAAGTAACGCAGGTGGCGCAGCTCCATGCACCGAGCATAACCAATGGTTATAACCAGTCAAGAATCATGGTATTTCCCTGGCCCTCGGATCAAGCGCACGGTTTCACCAGCCCTCAACGGTGCTTAGCACCCGCCAAAGAGACCGGAGATCAAACATGAACTACGCCATCATCGGTTCCGGCGACATCGGCACGGCCCTCGCCCGCGCCTTCGCACGAAAGAAGATCGGAGTCGGCATCGCAAACACGCGTGGACCCGAGACGCTCGCGTCTTTGACGAAAGAACTCGGTCCGAGCGTCTCTCCCCGATCCGTGCAAGACGCCGCCGAGGCGGAGATGGTTTTCCTCGCCGTCCCTTTCCCAGCCCATAGGGACGTTGCCAAGCTATGCAACGACTGGAAGGGCAGGATCGTGGTTGACGCCACCAACCTCCTGGATTTCCCTTCAGAAGAGATCGCAGGCCTGCTCTCTTCTGAGGTCGTGGCGCAGGCCTTTGTCGGAGCACACGTCGTCAAGGCGTTCAATCATCTGCCCGCGGCGCAGCTTGGCAGGAACCCGTCCGTGGAGGGGCAGCGGCAGGTCGTGTTCGTCTCGAGCGATGACGCCGATGCCAGCGCAAGGGTCGCGGCCACCGCCACGCAGCTTGGCTTCGCTCCCGTTGAACTCGGCAAGCTCGCCCAAGGCGGGGCAGCCCTGCACGTGGTGGGCGGGCAGCCTGGCGGGCTCCTGTTTCAGAACTTGGCGAAGCTCGGCTGATTGCCGCACTCACCTGAGGCATGCGCACTCACCAACCTGAAAGCAAACCACCATCGGTAGTAAACCCATGAATGCACTTAGTGGGAAGGTAGCGGTCATCACCGGAGGCAACAGCGGGATCGGCTTGGCGACGGCCAAGAGGTTCGTGGAGGAAGGGGCCTACGTCTTCATCACCGGGCGTCGGCAAGCGGAGTTGGACAAGGCGGTCGCGCTGATCGGGAAGAACGTCACGGCGATTCGGGGAGACGTCACGAACCTCGATGACCTCGACCGCGTCGTTGCGGCAGTCAGGGCCGAGAAGGGCACCGTCGACATCATCGTGTCGAACGCGGGCCTGACGGAGCAGGCCCCGATCGACTCCCTCACGCCCGAGCATTTCGACAAGACGTTCCACCTCAACGCCCGCGCCCCCGTCTTCCTCGTGCAGAAGCTGCTCCCGCTGATGACCGGTGGTGGATCGATCATCTTGGTCGCGTCGGCCATGCACGTCATGGGCATTCCTGGCCATACCGCCTACGCGGCGCCCAAGGCGGCTTTGCGTTCCTACGCCCGCACCTGGGCCGCAGAATTCAAGGGCCGCGGCATCCGCGTCAACACGCTCAGCCCCGGCGTCACCGACACCCCGATCCTCGACTCTCAGTCGTCGACCCCCGAAGGGCGCGAGGCTTTGGTCAACATGTACCTGGGCATGATCCCGATCGGCCGACTCGCTCGGGGTGAGGAGATCGCCAACGCGGCGCTCTTCCTGGCGTCCGACCAGAGTTCCTACATGACGGGGGCGGATCTGATGGACGACGGGGGCGTCGGCCAAGTCTGAGGCCCGAGGGTCATCCCCAAGGGCGCGACTCCGATGGGTTGATACCCGAGGTCTCCCGTTGGTCTCGGGTGTCGTCAGAACCCATGCATTTTCGCAAGTCCAACCGAGCTGGGTAATGGCTATGAAGATAGGTTTTATTGGAGCCGGGACCGTGACAGGCACGTTCGGTCGGCACTTGATCACCGCTGGTCACGCCATCGTTGTGTCCAATTCCAGAGGTCCGGAGACACTGGCTGGTTTTGTCGCCGATCTCGGTCCAGGCGCCCTCGCCGGGACGAAGCAGCAGGCAGCCGAATGCGACGTCGTCATCCTTGCCACCAACTGGGTCAGGGTGGCTGACGCCCTCAAGGGGATCGATTGGCGAGGCCGCATCCTCATCGACGCCACGAACGCGCACGCGGACCCTGTCCCAGACATCAGCCTGGCCGGCGTCACCAGGTCGCGGGCCGCCCTGAAGGGACGCACCTCGAGCGAGCTGGTTGCCGAGATGGCCATCGGCGCAAGGCTCGTCAAATCGATCAGCAACCTGCCGATGGACTGGATACAGGACTTTTCCCCGAACAAACCCCGCACCGTCATCTTCACATCCGGCGACGACACCGAAGCAAAACAGCTGGTCATCGAATTGATCAACAGCACCGGATTGATCGCGATCGATCTCGGTTCACTTGCCGTAGGCGGTGCCATGCACGAGGTCGGCGCCCCTTTATCCGGGCTCGATCTCCACTTTGTCCGCCGCCTTCGGTGAGAGCGGTCGCCGGCGCCGGCAGAGTTCTAAAGGCGTTCGCTGTGCGCCAAAGCCCGCGCCACTGCGTAAACCTCGTCGTCGATCCGCAGGCTCAACCGCATGCGTGGCACCCTGTTACCAGCCGTGCGCCGGTGCAACCGCGAGACGCGCGCCGGCGTCCCTTCCCGCACCTCACGCTCGCCCCTTGCTGCGGTTTCTGCTCGGCGCCTGTTGGGCACAACGTTCCTGCCGTGGTATGCACTCGCCATGAGCGTGCGAGTTTACGGCTGCAACCACGTGGCGATCGAGGTGACCGACCTCGAACTGGCCAAACGATTCTACACCGACGTCTTCAACCTCGAATTGCAAGATGACGGGGAAGGCGACGCGTTCTTCAAGCTGGGCGAACACCAGTTTTTGGCCATGTTCCAAGTAGAACATGTCTCCACCGACATGCGCCATTTCGGCCTCATGGTGCGCGACGAGGCGCAAATCGCCGAAGTCCGCCGGAAGGTCGTGGAGGAGTACGACCTGGAGACGATCCCCGGCTTCCGCTGTTCTTTCCGGGACCCGTTCGGCAACCGGATCGACGTCGTCGACCTCCACGACGAGTCGCTCGTCTGGTTGCTGCCGTATCAAGAGGTCCAAAAGGCGGGCATCCGGTTTTCTTGAATCAGCCGGCCTTGGCGAACAGTTCCTTGCCTTTCAGGGCTGCGGCCACCCGGGCGACGTTGGCGCCGTGGTGGTGCGAAGAGACCAGTTGCGCGTCGGCTAGGCCGACCGGTTTGCCGTCGTGGTTGTGCGCCCGGCCGTAAGGCGCCCACTGCGTGCCGGCGTCGTTGTAGCCGGGGGTGTTCAACGGCAGAGGGACCAGGACCATGCCGAGTTCGGCGAAGTTGTTGAGCATCGAAACCATCGTCAATTCGTTGCCGGCGCCGCCGTTGCCAAGACCGCCGCCGCTTGCAAACACCCCGCCCACTTTCCCGACCAGGGCGTTGTGGAACCAGAGCGGCCCACAGGTCCGGTCGATCATCGCCTTCATGCGCGCGTCCATGCTGCCCATGTGCACCGGGCTGCCGAAGAGGATGCCGTCCGCCGCGGTCAGGTCGTCAGGGGTCACCGCATCGGCGGTTTTGAGGACGACTTCCGTGTCCGGCACGGCCCGGGCGCCGTCGGCGGCAGCGTTCGCCATTTTTTCGGTCGAATGATGGTCGGTGGCGTAAACGATGAGGAGGCGGGTCATAGGGGTGGGCGCGTGACGATCGCCGACGCGCCGCGGGTGTCGAGACCGGAACGTCTCCGCCAAACGGCGGAACCGTCGCCGAACCTTGGTTCGCTGCGGGCCCGAGCGAGCCGCCCCTCGCCTGTCGCCGCGCCGCCGCCGAGTTTACCAGGTTTCACGAGGCGGGCTCGCCGTCGATGAACACGTCCATCTGCTGCCCGACGAAAAGGGCCGGCGCGTTCGCCCCGGGTTCCACCCGGTAGACCGCCTGCAGCACGCGCGTGTCCACGCGCTCGGTGCTTGCCCCCGTGAGGTTCCCCTTCGGCAACACGTACGGTTCGAACCGGACAAACGCGAGGTGGACGCGGCGGGCGGCGTCGCCGCGGGCGCTCCCCGTCGCCGGTGATCCCGCGCGCACCCGCCGGACGTCTTGCTCGTCGATGTCCACGCGGACGTGGAGCGGTTCGATGTTGCCCAACATCATCAACGGTTTGGCCAAGGGACCGCTGGGGGCGAACTGGCCGGGGCGCACGTCGCTCTGCAGGACCGTCCCGGTGATGGGAGACGTCACCACCAGTCGCTGCAGGTCGACCTCGGTCTGGCGCACCTGGACCTCGGCCAACGCGACTTGGGCGCGGGCCTCCTCGACCCGGGCGCGCGCCGCTTCGGCCGCAAAACGTTTGCGTTTGCCCTCTTCGGCGGCGCTA
>CAXUNV010000202.1:0-8106 GCA_964252355.1 uncultured Chthoniobacterales bacterium
AGGGAGGGGTGGGGGTTGGTCGGGCGGCTGGGCTCGCCTTCCGCCTGGGAGAACGGAGGGAGGCGTCGCCGGTCCGACGTGGAGGGTTACAGCCTATTTCGGTTCTCAACGTCCCGGCGCGGTGCCGAGAATGTGGAAAATGTTGGGGTGGGACCGCGTTTCTCACCATGGCATGCTCCCGGCGAAGGCCGCCCGGAGATCGTCCCGGCGTGCGGCGGGTCTCGCATGACACCTCTTGCCCTACCGCCGCTCCCGCTCGGTCCCGTCCCCAAGCCAGTCGGGTGCCGTCCGCCTTCCGCGTCACCCGAACGGGTGCTGCGCCCATCGGCGTATGGTCCGTTTTGACGCCGGGCGTTAAGGCTGGTTCCACGCCAACCGCTTCTGGCTGGTCAACCCACCCCATCGTCACCCATGTCCGCAATCACCGATCCCGCACGCCCGCTGGCCCAAGCCCGCCAAACCGACTCCGCCGCTGCCGAACTGCAACTTGAAGAGATCCAAGGCAATTGCCTCGGCGGCTTCTCCAAAGATCAACAAGCGATGCTGTTCCTCCGCGTCACCGATGCCACCGTGGCCCGTTGCACCCTGACGGGCGATGAAGACACCTCCCTCTGGCAGGACGTGCAAGGGAGCAGCAGCGAACAGGTCGTCCGGTTTAACACGCAATTCAAAGCGCTGCGCAGCCGGGGTGTGCCGGAACAGACGATCAGCGCCACCTGGACAAACCTGGTCTGCACGCACGCCGGCTTACGGGCGCTTGGCGCTTCCGAGGAAGACTTGGCGCACTTTCCCAACGCTTTTCGCGCGGGGATGGCGGCACGTGCCGAAAAGCTGGGGGACGTCGGCGCGAGTGCGCCGGACGGTTGGGAAAAGGTGGTCGATTGGGCGGGCATGCACCTCCTGGTGATCGTCGCTTCGGACGAACCGTCCGAGTTGGACCCGACCGCCCCCGGTTCGCGCGTCGCGCGGTACTTGGCTCAACTGACGGCGCCCGGGTCGGGCCTGGAACTCGCCGTACCCTCCGATGACGTTGGTCAATCCGTGCAGGTCCCGGCCGACGGTTTCGGAGGCCCGGGCCAGATTTACGGTCGTACACGCTCGGATGCCCCTAAAGCCGATGGGCCGCAAGCCGGGCACGAGCATTTCGGTTTCAAGGACGGCGTCTCCCAACCGGGCATCCGGGGCATTGACTTTCCGAGCGATCCCGTGGCCAACCCGAACCAAGGCAACCCGGGCCAGGACCTGCTGCACCCGGGCGAATTTGTCGTCGGCTACCCGCGCCAGAAGCCGGTGCACAAGCCGGGTGTCGACGGCCCCAACCCCGACCCGGGGTTGATCAGCGGGAGTGGCCGGTTCTATGACGAGGATGATTTCGCCGTCGATCCGGCGGGTTCGCGCGTGCGCCTGCCGTCCTGGGCGGCCAACGGTTCGTTCCTCGTGTTCCGCCGGCTTGAACAAGACGTCGCCGGGTTCCGCCGGCACGTGGCCGATCTCGCCACTACCCTCGGCCTGTCCGAGGACCTCATCGGCGCGAAAATGGTGGGACGCTACCGCAGCGGCGCACCCCTAGAGACCCGCGAGTTCCAGTCTCAACCGGCCGCCGGCGGGTCTAGCACCGACCCGGGCGTTGCCAACCCGGCCTTGGCCAATGATGACGACGTCAACAACAACTTTGAATTCGGTGGCGACCCGGAGGGTGACACGGTCCCGCTGGCGGCGCACATCCGTAAAGCCTACCCGCGCGACCAAGTGCCGCAACAAGAGTCGGGCCTCGCAGAGGCGAAGGAGCGCGGGCGCTTGGCCGATGACGCTGAAAGCCGCACCCAAACCCATCGTCTCCTGCGACGCGGCATCCCGTACGGCGGTTCGCTGGGGGCGGCGGTCGGCGGCGCTCCCGAAGACCGGCGCGGGCTCTTGTTTCTGGCTTACCAATCGGACATCGAACGCCAGTTTGAGTTCGTGCAAGCCCATTGGGTCAACGACCCGGGTTTTCCAAGGGAAGGCGCGGGCAAGGATCCGGTCATCACACCCCGGCAGGGCGCCAACGACGCTGCCCCGATCAAGGGGTGCCCGTTCCACGCCGGCGGTAACGCGGCGGCTTGCCCGGTCAGTCTCAAACACTTCGTCACCACCCGGGGCGGCGGTTACTTCTTTTCGCCGTCCGTCTCGGCGTGGCGCGAACTGCTGGGGGTGAAAGACGACGCAGGTTGAAGCGTCCGGAGACCGGGCGAGCGGCGGCCATCGCGTGAGACCGCCGCCGCCGCCGTGCTTCAAGCCTTGATCCGGTCGCGCAAGCCGCCAAAGACGATCGCACGGACCGGATCGCGCGCGAAGAAGTCGTGCGGGAACCCCAGGGGAACGGCGCTGACCTCGTCCAGGCGACGGAGTTGGTCTGCGGACAGCGTGAGCTGGACGCTGCGGAGGTTGTCTGCGAACTGGGAAAGCTTCCGCGCGCCGACGATGGGGATCACGGGCACCGGCCGGGTGCGCAACCACGCCAAGGCCACCTGCGCCGGGGATGCCTCCAATTCCTTGGCCACGGCGACGACTTCCCGGATGACCGGTTGGCCAACATCTTCGACGGAACCAAACCCCTTCATCATCGCGCTGTGCATCCGGGCACCTTCCGCCTCGGATCTCTTTAGATTCTCCGACAGGTACTTGCCCGTGAGCAGGCCGTTGCGGAGGGGCGACCAAGCCAGCACCGTCATGCCCTGGTCGCGCGCCAGCGGGATCAGCTCGCGTTCGACGGTGCGCTCCAGGAGGCTGTACTCGATCTGCAAGCCGACGTAACGGGTCCAACCGCGCAGCTCCGCCAGGGTGTTCGCTTTGGCCACGACCCAAGCCGGCGCATCGGAAATCCCGACGTAGAGCACTTTGCCAGACCGGACAAGGTCATCGAGGGCCCGCATGACCTCTTCAACCGGGGTAATCCCGTCCCAAATGTGCAGCCAATAAAGGTCGATGTAGTCCGTGCCGAGGCGCTTCAGGCTCGCCTCGACGGCTTGAACCATGTTTTTGCGCTGGTTGCCGCCAGCGTTGGGATCGGTGCCGGGTTGGCCGCTAAAGCCCGCGACGGCGTTGGTGTATTTGGTGGCCAGCACCACCTCTTCGCGGTGGCCGGCGATGAACTCGCCGACGAAACGTTCGCTGGTGCCGCCGGTGTAAATGTTGGCCGTGTCGACGAAGTTGCCGCCGGCCTCGCGGTAGGCGTCGTAAATCTGGCGCGCTTCGTCCTTGCCGGCGCCCCAACCCCAATCCTCGCCGAAGGTCATCGCGCCCAGGCAAAGGTCGGACACGCGCAGGCCCGAGCGGCCGAGCAGTTGGTAGTTCATGGTCGTTTGACTCATGGGCCTTACCGTCGGAGCGCCGGGAGAAATCCCCTAGACCATTGCGCTCACGTTCTTGCCTAGAACGATCATCCGCGGCATTTTTTCACGCCATGGGCGAACCGTTGCGCGGATTGTATGCCCTCCTGACCGACCACTGTCCCCACGAGGTCACCCCCAGCGCCATCCCGCGGCTGACCCTTTCCCGCTCGGAGGTGACCACGGACCCGGTGGGAGCCATCTATTATCCCTTGTTCTGCGTGGTCGTGCGGGGCCGCAAGCGCGTCTTCCTGGGTAACGAGACCATTTACTACGACCCGGGGACCTACCTGGTCGCCTCCGTCGACCTGCCCGTCTCCGGCCAAGTCGTCGAGGCGCCTTACCTAGGCATAACCCTCGCCTTGGACCCCGGCGCGTTGGCGGCGCTGCTGCTGGAAATGCCTCCATTCCGGGGCGGTCGTTCTCCGTCGAAGGCGATGGCGGTCAGCACGTTAGAGGATGAGTTGCTCGATCCACTCGTGCGCCTGCTCCGGCTGCTGGACCGGCCGCACGACATCCCTGTGCTGGCCCCGCTCATCGAACGCGAACTCCTCTACCGACTCCTGCTCGGCCCACGGGGCGAGATGCTGCGCCAATTGGCCTTGCCCGCCAGCCCATTGTCGCAGATCCGTCGCGCCATCAACGCGATCCGCCACCGCTACGACCAGCCCCTGCGCATCGAGGAACTGGCGCGGTTGGCGGGCATGAGCACGCCTTCGTTCCACCGACACTTCCGGGCCGTGACGGCCATGAGCCCGCTCCAGTTCCAAAAACGGCTCCGGCTGCAGGAAGCCCGCCGCCGACTCCTGTCGGAGGGCACAGACGCCGCCCGGGTTGCCTTCGACGTCGGTTATGAGAGCGCCTCCCAATTCAGCCGTGAGTACCGCCGGCTCTTTGGCGCGCCGCCAAGCCGGGATACGCGGCGAGTTCGCGGTGCACTGGCGCCGCGTCGGGGAAGCCTGACCGCCGCCGGGTGACGGCGGGCGGCACCCGACGGAGTCCCGAGCCGCAGACGACGGGTAAAGGCCTAGACGCCGTGGCCGACTTCCTCATCGGGAAATTGGCAGGCCGGGGTAGGGAAGGGGTGCGCGACCGCCAGGTGCCGCTGAGCGACCCAGGCGCGACCTGCCACCGCCACGTTACGAACTGGATTCCAGGACTGGCTGCGCCCGCCGTAATTGGCCGAACCAGACCGCCGCCAGCACGCAGCGCAACGTGCAGAGCGCTTCGGTCGCAGGGCCGGAGAACGCCGCGAGGTCAGGGACGAGTTGGCAGAAGCCGGCCCACTCCATGATCCGGATCACCGCCTGGGCCGCAAACGTGAGCGCGAGGAGACGGGTTGCCCGGCCCTGCCGCCCTGCCGCCAGAGCAAGCCCGGCGTTCCCGATCAGTTGGCAGGCGGTGACGAGGAACCCGAGCGCCGCTTGTAAGACGGGATCGTTGGTGCGCCCGTTCGACACGCTGCCGGAGGCCTTTTCCAGGGCGGCGAAGAGATCCGTGAAGAACGGGAGGTACGAGAAATCGTAGGCCGCGAAAGCCGAGGTGCCGGCCGCCATCCAGCCAAGGCTAAAGTACGCCAACCAACGCGATCGGCGGGCGAACGCCAGCGCCAGCCCGGTGTTCACCGCCAAAATGCCAAACGCCGCGGCGAGGAAGGCGTAAATGGTCACCACGTACAACGAACCCGCCACGGGAAGGTCGCGATGCGCCGGGGTGATGGTGGTGGCAAGCCAGTGGTCCAGCCCGGCGGCGAGGACGTAGAGCAGCGCCGTGCCTAGGGCGAGGAACTGGCCAGAACGTCCCAAGAAAACGTCCGCCGCTCGTTGGCTGAAGGCCACGCGGCGAGGCGACGCATCGGCATACGGCACGGACGCTTGGTGAGACATGGCTGGGACTTTTCACCTGTCGGATCGGTGGGGCGGGGTGCAAGGTAAGTCAAACTTTTGTGGTCAGCGCAAGGCCGGCGTCACCCCGGTCATGCGCCAGCGTCTGCCGACGTTCGCTTGCCCAGGCGGGTGTGCGACGCGTCGCCTCCCCTCCGGCGGGCAAGGTGCCGCAGGGATCAAGATGCCCTCGGATCAACCCCCCTTGCGCAAATCCAGCCAACCTCCCGGAAGACGAATGCTCAGGCGCAAGGGCGCGGCGCGGGCGCCGTCCGCGACGGGGATCCGCTCCGGCGTTGGTACGGCCGGTTCGCGGCGCCGAGACGGACTTTCCGTCGGTCGATTCGGATCGAACTGCCTTCGTGGCACGGCAGGTGCTCTCCGCGGCCTGCGTGTGGCACACACGCCTCCTCACCACGTCGCTGTTTGCCTACGCTGCCTCCGCGTCCGTACAAGCCCAGAGCAACGCAGGCATTTCCGCTTCCCAAGGACTCTCCCAAGTGGTCGTCAACGGCACGCCGCTGCAGGAAATCGTGATCCCGACCGACGCTTCCGTGACGTCGGTTTTCGGCACCGACCTTTCCGTGGCCAACACGCCCCGGAGCGTCACCAAGCTGACCCCGGAACTGTTGAAGGACGCCGACGTGCGTAACGTGCAGGATTTTGTAAAACTGGCACCTAGCACCTACACCACCGACCAGTTCGGCGGCGCCAACGTCCCGACGATCCGTGGCCAGCCGGCGGAGGTGTTTCAAAACGGCATCCAGCGGACGACCCGCGCCGACGGCCAGCCGCTCTCCTTCAACAACGTGGAATCGATCGACGTCGTGAACGGACCCGCGTCGTCCGTCTACGGGCCGACGGCCAACACCGGGGGCTACATCAACCTCGTCACCAAGCGGCCTTACTTCGACGGCTTTCACGGCACGACCGATTTCACCGCCGGCTACTTCGACACCTACCGCTGGCAGGAGGACATCGGCGGCCCCCTCATCCCGGATAAGTTGGCGTTCCGGGCAAGCTACGAAGGCGAGAACTCCCGGAGCTATTACCGGTTTCAACACACGGAAAGCCACGACTTCTACCTTGCCCTCAACTACATCCCCAACGACCGGATCCGCTTTGATTTCAACACGGAATTCTTCGTCGTCGATTACAACGAGAACACCGGTTGGAACCGGCCGACGCAGGACTTGATCGACAACGGCCAATACCTCACCGGCGAACCACCGGGCGGCCCCCAGTTCCTGGGGGTGATTAACCCGACGGGCAAGGTAAAGCTCGACCGCAGCGTCGGCTTGGTGGCGCCCAGCGACCGGGATTACGGCAAAAACTTCGACGTGCAGTTGGACACCACGATTCAACTCGCCGACAACGTCACCCTGATCAACCGGATCTATTACGAGTACTACCTGCAGCGCCAGGTCGAGTACGCCCAGCGCTATTACAACCTCATCGACCCGTCGAACGTCGTGCAGGACCGCTTGGAACTGCACGTCGACTTCGACCTGCCGGTGCCGTGGGCGTCCGCGCGCGGGGGGGCCGCCCCCCCCGCCCCTCCCTCACCCCGACGGCAAAAATACCAAAAGCGTCCGTCTGCCTCGGGAGGAGACGGCGGTTTGGAAGAATAACCTCGTGACCGGTTTCGCCTTCAAGTACGTCGGCATCACCGCGTACCAAGACTTCTTCAACGAATACCTGAACGGCACGGACCTGACGGAAGACCCGACCCTCTATCCCATCACCACCAACCTCTTCGGCGTCAGACCCGTCCCGGGCACGAACGCCTTCGCGACGCCGGCCGTGGCGTACAACGCCATCTACCCGAACAGTCAGCCCGGAACGCTGCGGGAATCCGCGTACGAGGCGAGTTATTTTCTCCAAGATTTCATCCGGTTCACCGACCGGTGGAGCCTTTTGTTCGGCGGGCGGCTGGACCTGATCAACGACGACGTCTCTGATCCGATCGCGCCGCCCGGCTTCGCCCCCGCCGGCGACAGCACCAGCCAACTGCTCGGGTCGGCCAACGCCAGCCTGACCTTCAAACCGCTGCCCTGGGTCACGACCTACGGCACGTTTAGCTTCAACGAGTCAACGCAGGGAAGCAACGGCGGCGGGTTTGCGCACCTGACCGGTCTGGGAAACGGCGTCGGCCGGTTGAGCAGTTCCAACTACCATTACGACAACTTCCTCTACGAAGGCGGCATCAAACTCGACCTGTTTAACAAGCGGCTCTTTGTGGGCATCGACGGCTATTACCAAGAGCACGGCACCGTCAGCGCGTTCGGCGCGCCGGAAAGCACCCGCAACACCGGTGCTGAACTGGTGATGACCTACCAACCCGACCGGCACTTCTACGCCACCGTCAGCGCGTCGTACCTCGACGCGGTCGTGGTCGACCCCGCCTCCAGCGAGTTCACCCGCAACGTCTACGACGCCTTCGCGCCGCCGTCCGGCACCGGGGTCGGCTCGCCCAACTTCATCCCTTACGCGCCCGGGCATTATCGCGAAGGCGGCCTGCCGCACTGGATCGTCAGCGGACAGGCACGTTACAAGCTCGACTGCGGGTTGGGCGCAAGCTTCGGTTTCGTCGTCACCGACCCTATCCCGACCAGCGAATTGGGTAACGTCAAGATCCCGTGGCAATACGAGTTGGACGCCGCCCTCTTCTACGAAACCAAGCATTTCGAGGCACGGCTCAACTTCTTTAACCTGACCGATGAAAAGAACTTCTCGACGGGCGGGTTTCTGGCGGGCACGGGCAACGACCTGGTCACGCCCCGGCTGCCGTTCCGCATCGAGGGCACGGTGGCGTTCAAATTTTGAGGGAGGGCGGCGACGCGCCATGGATGAGG
>CAXUNV010000203.1:0-6895 GCA_964252355.1 uncultured Chthoniobacterales bacterium
CCCTGGACCACCGGCAAGAGGTGCGCCGGCAGGTTGAGCAGCAGGGCGGCCGCGCTCAACGCGGCCGTGCGCGCCAAGGAGTCCGGTTTGCGCGCGCGCAGGGAGGCGCGGCACCGCGGGCAGTCGCCAGCGTCGGCCGGCGACGCCAGTCCGCAGCCGTGGCAGCGCCCCAAGCCGTGGGCGGCGGCGGTGGCCGGATCGTAGGCGGAAAGCACGTCGCTGCTCATCACCTCAGGAAGGGCCCGCGCCAGCGCGGGAAGACCCTTTTTCTAAATGCGCCCAAAGCTCCTCCTCATCGAGGGTCGCCACCGCGATGGTCAGGCAGATGATGTTGGCGACAAACGCCCAAAAGGAGATGCCCAACGTCAGCTTGGCCAGCGTGCCGAGTTTCAGCAGGGACACCAACACCCCCAGCAGGAAGACTTCCAACATGCTCCAGCGCCGCGCCGCTTGCATGGCGCGCGCGAGGTGCGCCGCCCCCGGCAACCGCACGCCGGCCAGAAGCGGCAACGAGAGGTAAAGCAGTCCGCCGATCACCACCGTCGGTGCCGCCAGGATGAACATGGCCACGGCGGTCGCAAGCACCGGGTTGCCGTCGTTTTCCAGCCCGGAGACGCTGCCAGCCAGTACCATGTAACTTTCGCGGTAATCGGCCTGCATCTTCAGAAGTGGAAACAAGTTGGCGAGTGCGAAAAGCACGGCTGCCGCCAGGGCGAACGCGGCCGTCCGTCCCAGCATGTCCTTGCGCCGGACCATCAGGGTCACCCCGCAACGCGGGCAAAAACTGCGCTCGCCTTCGCGCAAGGCCGGCGTGCGCAAGAGCAGGTCGCAGTCCGGGCAAACGAAGCGGGCGTGGGACGAGTTAACGTCGGGGTACATCAGGAACGAGGCCCACCTTATCCCCGATTTTGGTAATTACAAAGGGAGGCGCGCCGGATCGGGCGTTCCGAGTTCCGGGTTGCGGGCCGAACCAGGGGGAGCGCGGGCGTCCCGCCCATCCGGGAACCGGGTAGATTGAAACGGACGGACATGGAAGGGGAGGGGGTCCACGGTGCGCTCGCCCAGGCGGACCGAACCGCTCGCGCGCACGATCCAGCGCGGCGGGCCGCCGGCCAATCGCACGAAGATGTGGGTCAGCCGGTCGTTGGCGCCGCCGTGCAAGGGTCCGACAGGGGGCATCTGGAGTATCAACCCTTCCAGCAGCTCCACCCGCGCGTCGGGGTCGAGCAGACCGAGTTCGCCCAGCTTCTGGTATTCGTCTGCCGTGAACCGATGCAGGGACGACACCTCGAGGTCGCTGGTTGCGACTGGCGTCGACGCGACCGCGGGCGCTTCCTTGGTCGACGCAGGCACGGTCCGACGTTATGTCCTTGGAGGGTAGTGGGCAACGGCCGAAGCGGCTCGTAACCGATTTAGGCATTTGCCCTTGGTCATCCACACAGCGACAAGCCCGCCGTAAATGCCGAGACTTCGTCGGGCGCGTAGCTAGAGTCCTTCCATGAAACCGTACGTGATCTGTCACATGATGACGTCCCTCGACGGCCGCATCGTGACCGACCGCTGGGACCTCGGCGCCGGCCTTGACGAGTACGACCGCACCGGTGACGCCGAAGGGGCGGACGCGTGGATGTGCGGCCGGATCACCATGGAAGCATTCGCCGGAGACACTTGGCCGACCGAGCATCACCGGCGGGTGACCGGCGAGACGCGGCCGGACCACGTCCGGCCACGCGGCGAGGGTCGCTGGGCGGTCGCTTTAGATGCCAAAGGCCGCCTTCGTTGGCAGGAGAACACCATCGGAGGTGACGCGGTGGTGGCAGTCCTCACCGAGACGGTGGGCGACGATTACCTGGAGTTCCTGCGGGCGAAGGGGATCTCTTACGTGTTCGCGGGGGCGGCGGAGGTCGATCTCTCCTTAGCCCTCGAGAAGCTCTCCACCCTTTTGGGGGTGAAGCGCCTTTTGTTGGAGGGAGGCGGCAAGGTCAATGGGGCGATGCTGCGGGCAGGCTTGATCGACGAGCTCAGCCTCCTCTGCGCGCCCGTGGCGGACGGCGCCATCGGCAACGCAGCGCTCTTCGACGTCGAAGACTTGGACCCGGCTTGGCCGGCACCGAAGTTCGCGTTACTCGCCGTGGAACGCGTGCCGGGCGACGTTGTCTGGTTGCGGTACCGCGTCTTGGGGACCCCGACGCCGGCCTGACCTCAATGTCCATGCGCTCGTCCCGTGCCCTTCATGGCCGTGCCAAAAAAGCCGATGCTTCCCGCCATGGCGGCTCGGTTTTCTTCCGCCGTCCCGTGGCCCCGCGCGTTGGACGCAAACTTTGGGATCGTCGAATCGGTCAAAACCTCCACGAAGTGCAGGTCCGCGGTGAAGACGAGCAGACTCTTGGGCGCGGGGCCGTCAGCGGGCAGGTTCCTGCCCTCCGGATCGATCTGCGCCGACGCCATGCGCCAAGTCCCCAGGACTTTGTTGTGGGGTTCAGCCTTGGCGGGTCCGGCGGTGGCGAGAAAAGCCCCGATGAGCAGGAAAGCGATGAGTCTTGGTCTTGGCATGGATGGTTCCTGGGTTTCAGGTCGTGCGCCGCCCGGCATCGGCGGTGCCGGCGAAGCTTTGGCCGGCCAGGGTGAACGCTGATGGCGGTGTTCATGACCGGTCCGTCGTGGCGGGCGCCGCCGCGTCCCGGTCGGTCGAAAACGCGCCGTCTCGCTGCGCTTTGATTTCGGCCAGCCGGCGCGCCAATTCCCGCGTCAGGTTTTCATAGGCGGTGCTGCCGAGGGCGAGTCGGAACGGGGGTTTCACGCCGTCGGCGGCCGCGATGATCGCGCCGGCCGTGCGTCCCGCATCGCCTTTGCTTTCAAAAGTCCGTTCCCTGACCGCCCGCCGCACCGCGCCCACCGGCGTTCCTTCGTAGGCCAGCATCGGCGGCGCCATGACGATCCCGGCCCCAAAATTCGTCGCCGTCGGGCCGGGCTCGGCGATCAGGAAATCGATGCCGAACGGAGCCACCTCCTGGGCCACGGTTTCCACGAAGCCTTCGATGCCCCATTTGGTGGCGTGGTAAAGGCTGAAGGCCGGATAGACCACCTGGCCACCCTCAGAGGAAACCTGCACGATGCGGCCGCCGCCTTGCCGACGCAGGTACGGCAGCACCGCCCGGATGAGTTGAATCGTGCCGGTGAGGTTGGTCGCGATCTGCTGGTCGATCTGTGCGTCGGTCAGTTCCTCGGCCGCCCCGACCAAGCCGTAGGCCGCGTTGCTGACCACGACGTCGATCCGCCCCGAGCGCCGGAACGTTTCGTCGATCGCCGCCCGGATGCCGTCGGTGTCCGTGAGGTCGAGCCTTATTACGCTGAGGCTTCCTCGGTGCTTCTGCTGGAGATCCGCGAGCGCGTCGTCACGCCGCACGGTCGCCGCGACGCGGTCGCCGCGGTCCAAAAGTCGCTCCGTCATCGCCCGGCCGAGGCCGGATGACGCCCCCGTGATCAGCCAAGCCTTTGTCATGCGATTATCGCCCATATTCACGTTCACAAGGTCGCGACGTTGCATTGGTGACACAAGTAGCCCATCCTTGCATGAATTCGTGAGATCTATTCACCAATGGCGAGACCGACCCTTGATGAACTTGCTGCCTTCGCAGCCGTCGCCGAGCACCGAAGCTTCCGCAAAGCGGCCGACGCCCTTGGCGTCTCGCGGTCGGGTTTGAGCCATGCCCTGCGAGGGCTGGAGCAAAACCTCGGCGTCCGGCTGCTCAACCGCACGACGCGAAGCGTCTCCCTCACGGAGGCGGGAGCTCACCTGCTGGCTGACATCAGGCCGGTTTTGCGGGACTTGGATACCGCTCTCGATGCGCTTGCCGAGGCGCGCGGCGCTCCGGCTGGAACCCTCCGCATCAACGCCAACAAAAGCGCGGTGCGGCTGCTGTTACGGAGGGTTGTCCCGCAGTATTTATCGAGGTACCCGAATGTTGCGCTCGACCTTGTGTCCGACGGGCGGCTGGTCGACATCGTCGCAACGGGTTTTGATGCTGGCGTCCGACTCGCTGAAGACGTGCCTCAAGATATGATCGCCGTAAGGTTCGGCGGTGATGTCCGTTTTATGACCGTGGCATCTCCCGCCTACTTGGCACGCCAAACCATTCCGACCACGCCGGACGACCTCCACCGCCACCGCTGCATTCGCCACCGGCTGCCGGGCGGCAAGCTTTACCGCTGGGAATTCAGCAGACACGGCGAAGAGATGGTCATCGATGCGCCGGGCGCGCTTACCCTCGACGACAATCACCTCATGACTCGAGCGGCGGCGGATGGGTTAGGGATCGCGTACGTGCCGGAATCTTTCGCGCGAAGTCGGCTAGAAGCCAAAACGCTTGTTCCGGTGCTTTTAGATTGGTGCCCTCCTATACCCGGCCTGACGCTCTACTACCCCGGCAATCGTCACGTGCCGTCTGCCTTACGAGCGTTCATCGACGTGTTGAAAAGGTCCGAACACGAACGGACGAATCAGGCACGCTTAGGCTCGGCCTTGGGCTAAAGCGGCCGCGTTGTGCGAACGTTCGGATCCGCACCAACGTGGCCCGTTTCCGCCCTCCAAGGGGTACAGACCTCAGCGCTGAGGGGCACGGTTTTGCCGGCGCCAAATGGCACCCGGAATGGCCGGGCTTGGCGGAAAGCAGCCGGTCCGCTTCAAGGTCGGCACCACCTACCAGCCGAGGTCGGCTAGGCGGATGCATGCGCCTCCTCGGGCTCACCGAACCATCGCGACGCAGCCTGAGCAGCTTCCGCGTCGTCAGAGGCGGCCTTACTGGCCCAAGCGACGAAACCATCGGGTCGCACCAACGCCGCGCTCAAGCCCAGCCGATGCTTGGCGTCGCCTGCGACATAGGTGATCCGGCCGCTCCAGCGGCTTGCAACCGCCTGAAGCGATGCGCGAGAGTCGAAATCCAGGAACAGACCCTTCCCCTCGCCTAGGAGATCGCTGATCGTCGTCCCGTCGAGCAGTTCGAAGTCAGGAACGCTGCGGCCCACGAGCGGATGGTCGTCGCCAAGATCGTAGCGGAGCGACACCCCCCAGACGCGCCCGGCGAAGTAGGTGGCCCCGTCGCGCGTGTCGATGAGGTCGCGGATAATCGCTTCGAGCGCGCGCGAGCTCCGGCCCGGCCGCATCAGCGCGACCTGGGCGCGCGACCAGTCGAGGACCTGCGCGCCCACCGGATGCCGCTCGCCCGTGTAGGTGTCGAGCAGGCCGGCCGGGGCGTCGCCACGGAGGGTGGCGGCAAGCTTCCATCCAAGGTTCATCGCGTCGCCGAGCCCGAGGTTGAGCCCTTGGCCGCCCAAAGGAGCATGGATGTGCGCGGCGTCGCCCGCGAGCAGCACCCGCCCGTTGCGGTACGCCGTCGCCTGATAAGCGCGATCCGTCCAGGTGGTGGCAAGCCGGAGGGCCGTCGGGGTGGCGTCGGTGCCGGAGACACGGCGCAATACCGCCTGCACATGCTCGAGTGTGATCGGCTGCGTTCGGTGAAAAGCGCCTCCGTCGAACTCGACCATCGCGATCGTCCCGGGCCGGGCGTAGGTGTACATGCCTGTCGGCGTGTAGTGGCGGCCCGTGCGGAGCTTGTCCGGATCGGCTAGATCGACTTCAACGGAATAGCCGGTGAACTCGGGATCGGTGCCGACGAAGGCAAAGCCGCCCTCCTTGCGGACCGTGCTCCGGCCGCCGTCACAGCCGACGAGCCAGCGGCCGCGGAACGTCTCGCCACCAGCGCGAACGGTCACGTCGTCGTCCGACGGATCGAACGCCTCGACGCCAAGGCCGCGCCTGATCTCGACCCCCCGCGCGATCGCGCGAGCGGCCAAGACGGATTCGAGGGACTGCATCTCGACCGCCATGCTCGCGCCGGCCGGACTTGGCAGGCGATACGGCCACTTCGAGGTGTCGATGTCGTCCTCGTAGAACTGGATGCCGGCGAAATGGCCGGCCGGGCGACGCGGCTGTTGCAGCCAATGCGCAGCAGCCGAGATTTTGGCGTCGTCCGACGCATCCTTGGCCCGCTGCGCCGCCGTGAGGTCGTTCAGCATCCCGCGGCGGTGGAATGCTTCGAGGGTCGGGGCCGACAGCCCGCGCAGCCCGAACGGAAGGCGCTTCAGGGGCGAGCGCGCATCCTCGGCTTGCTCCAGCACGAGAACTGAAAGACCGGCGAGTCGCAGCTCGCAAGCGAGGAACAGGCCGACCGGGCCGGCGCCGGCAATCACGACATCATAGAGCGCTGAGTGGCGGTTGTGCATAAACTACCCCGTTGTCGGTGTTCGACCGGAGCGGTTCGTCGGTTTGACAACCGCACGGGCGAACCAAGGGACGCAAGGCAGCGTCCGATGTTCGTCGTGGGGATCTCGTGCACGAAGCGAGAGACCAGAGCTTTCGTTTCCGAAAGGACTTGGGCTTACCAAACCAAGTCTGCCTTTTCCGACACGGGCTCTATAGCGTGGTGGCGGCCGATCTGCAACGGATTCGGCTGCCCGGCTGACCCAAGGGCGGCTTTTCGGAACGCGGACGACGGCCACGAACGACTAAGGTCGGGGCGACTCCTGCCGATCAGGCGGCCTTGGCGACGGGTGTGGCAGGCTGGCGGCCGACGGTACGATGCACGGTTGGCCGAGGGAGATGGAGAACGGCTCGGCGAGGTCGCCGATCGAGTGGTCGCCAGCGTCGTGCATGCGGCGCAGCTTCTTCTGCTGGCGATTGGACAACTTGGGCTTCACCAGCGTATCGCCGCTTCGCACCGGCCAGCCGTTGGCCTTGGCGCCGGCTCTGGACGGAATGACCCCGCGTTTGACGCAAGAGCACGCCCGAAAGACGCCCGAACAACACCGAGGTTAGGGCAACGCGCGCCTCCGGCAG
>CAXUNV010000203.1:6905-8084 GCA_964252355.1 uncultured Chthoniobacterales bacterium
TGCCTGTCCCGCTCGCTCGCATCAGCGTGGGCCGTTGACCTCCATCTGTCCGATTGGCTGGCCGAAAAATACCGGCACCACGGATTTTCGTGTGCGCGCACCCCGTGACTGCTCCGCTGGCCAGGGCTCCGTCCTTTTTTCACGCCCTGCCTAGGGCTGCGCCCCGGCTCCGTATGTTCTTGCCGCTTCGCGGCTGCAGAGGAAGAGCAAAACCGTCGAAGGACTCGGGCAGTCGGTTGCTCCGCATCTGCCCGCCGCTTCGCGGCGTTGACACCGGCCGCCCTGAGCCGCGGGTGAGGCGGCGGCGCTTCATGCCTGCAGTGGGGCGTTAACCCCCCGGCCGGCAAAACCGAGCGGCCACCGCGGAGAGAACGGCGGCCAAGCGGAGGGTGCGTGCCTTTGAGACGCGACCCCGGGAGCAGACCCGGAGGGTTGAGGCTCGGCACCCTCCAGCTAGGGTCAGGACTCATTGGTGGGTAGCTGAGGGCGAGCGGAGGGCCGGTCAGCGGGTGAGTCTTGCTGGACGCCGACTGCCGTGCTGTGGTCAAGGCGATGGACCTGCCTGATACCATGCGCTTCACCGCCCGCTTCCGAGCCGTCGGCGGACGCGAAGAAGAATTTGCTGCGGCGCTCAAGCGGTTGGCTGCCCCCACACGAGGCGAGCCCGGTTGCCTGGCCTTTGCAGCTTTCTGCTCACGGCGCGACCCGACGCTGTTTTTCGTGCAGTCGACCTGGGCCGATGAAACGGCTTTCGACAACCACGCCCAATTGCCGCACACCTTGGCTTTCGTGGCCGAGATCGAAGCGCTCGTCGTCGAGACGCCGGAGTTCGTCCGGCTGCAGCAAGTTGTCTAAGCCTGTCGCTTTGGTTCATCACAACCAGGATGCGAAGGTTGCCGCGATGCAGGTTGCCGCGAAGAAGGCGTGGGCGCATCGGTCGTAGCGGGTGGCGATGCGCCGCCAATCCTTGAGGCGGCCGAACATGCTCTCGAGCTTGCGGCGCTGCCGACAGGGCGCCTTGCCATGCGGGACCTTGGCCTTGCGGCCCTCCGAGGGGGGATGCAGGCCTCGATGCCCTTCTCGGCGAGCGCGGCGCGGAACCAGCTGGAATTAACCCCTGCCGCCAAGCAACGCCTTGGCTGGCGGAAACGCGTCCAGCATGAGCCTGGCGCCCTTGTG
>CAXUNV010000204.1:0-8040 GCA_964252355.1 uncultured Chthoniobacterales bacterium
GCGCAGCGTAGCGCTGCGGGCGGGGCGCCGCCGGGCGGCAACCACCTTGGGACGCCCTCACCGTGCGGCGTGCGCGGGCAGCGAACGCCGGGCGAGGAGCGCGATGGGCAACCCGACGAAGAGCGCGTGCCCGAGCGCGCCGTTCAAAAACAGGGGCAAAGAAAAGGGCGTCTTCGGCACGGCGGAGAGCGGCAGGACCACGTCGCTCATGACGAAGTAGACCAGCACGCCGTGCGTCAGGCCGGCGAGGAGCGAGCGCTGCCGCAGGACGGGAATGGTCCGGAGCGCGGCGTAGAAGACGGCGGCCACGGCGAAGGCGATAAAAAGATGGAACGCCAACCCCAGGCCGGCCGTGGCCAAACCACCTCCTCCCACCGAGATCAGCCCGCGAACGTCGAGAAGACTCACCCTCCCAGGCCGTTGAACGCTACGCGCGAAACGTTCTTTTCGGTAAACTCCCCGCGGGCGATGTCCCACGTCCCGGAAAACCGGACCGTCCATTGGTGCGGGTCCAAGTTCTTTGGGTCCGTGGTGCAGGTGCAGTGAATAAGGACATGGCCGGCATTGTCGAGATCCCAACCTCCTTCGCGAAGGATTTCGCCCTGGCCGTCTTGCACGCGGTCCTCGGGTTCGAAGACGTAGTCGTAAAATCGTTGTACCGCTCCGCGTTCGACCGCAGGAAGTCCGGGGTGACCTCCCGCCGAACCGCCGCCGTCAAGTCCGCGATGCTTGTCAGTTTGCCACCCTGGACGGTCATGAGCGACACCGTGCTTGGTCCCCATCGGCTGCCCGCGATCATCACCGCCGCCGAAGAATCGGCGGACCAATGGGCGGAGTAATAACAGCGGTGGTTGCCGGCCAAGTCGTCGTAGCCGAGCGGCGCGTTGGCCAGAACCTTGAACGGCTCAAGCAAAACCAAGAACAAGCCGCACACGGGATATCCGTCCAACGTTGACCGCTTCGGGTAGATAAAGGCGTGCCGACCGTTGGGCGAGAGCGTTCCAGGAAGGATCTGGTGATCTTGGAAACCGGTCGGGAACGGCTGCGGGGGCGTTGGCTCAACGCCGGTGTCGTAGGCCGGGTCTGCGACTACCTGCCAAACGCAAGAGAGGACGAGGGCAAAAACCACGTGCGTTGTCCGGCTCATGCTCCAAGGCTAACCTTGCGGCAAAGAGGGATCCCGAGACAAGAACGATCGAGCCTTGGGCTTCAGGGCGGCGCCTGCTCATGGCCGTGTGAGTGAGGTGCTTTCGGCGAGCGTTGGTTTGATCGGCCAGGGGCTTACACCGAAATCATCTCCCGGATGCCGTCGGCTTCCATCGTCTCCCCGGAACCCGTCGCGACGATCTCGCCCCGGTTCATGACCAAGTACCGGTCGGCCAAGTGGCGCGCGAATTCGAAGTACTGCTCAACCAGCAGCACGGTCATGCCCAGCTCGTCGACCAGACGTCGGAGCGTGCGGCCGATCTCCTGGATGACGGACGGTTGGATCCCCTCGGTTGGTTCGTCCAAGATCAGCAGTTTTGGGTCGCTCATCAGCGCTCGGCCGATGGCGAGTTGCTGCTGTTGGCCGCCAGAAAGATTGCCGCCCTGGCGCCCTCGCATTTGGCGGAGCACCGGAAACAATTCGTAGATGAGGGGCGTCACCTCGCGGCGTCCCCGACGCACGGCGGCGCCGACCAGGAGGTTTTCCTCCACGGTCAAGCGCGGGAAGATGTCGCGGCCTTGCGGAACGTAAGCCAAGCCTGCCGCTACCCGGGCGTTGGGCGGCGCGCTGACGAGGTCCTGGCCGGCCCAGCGGATGCGGCCGGAGCGTGCGGGCAAAACGCCCATGAGGCACCGCAGCAGAGTCGTTTTCCCGACGCCGTTCCTTCCGAGCAGCACGGAAAGCTTCTTCTCGGGCAGCGCCAGCGACAAGTTCCGCAAGGTGTGGCTGCCGCCATAGTATTGGTTCAGGTTTTCGACTTGCAGCATGGGGCAGGGTGGGGGGCGCGAAGTTTGGAGTTTGGCGTGCGCCGGCGCGGGCGCTTACCGCCCGAGATAAGATTCGATGACGGCCGGATCGCGCTTCACGTTTTCCAGCGTGCCTTCCGCGAGGACCGATCCCTCTGCCATCACGGTGACCGTCCCGGTGGCCCCGGCCACGGCGGCGACGAACTCCATGTCGTGCTCGACGACCAGCAAGGAGCACCGGCCGCTCAAACCGCGCAGCAGGTCGGCCAGTTGCGCCGTTTCGGCGTCGCTCAGGCCGGCGGCGGGTTCGTCGAGCAGCAGGATGCGCGCTTCTTGCATGAGGAGCATGCCGATTTCCAGCCGTTGTTTTTGTCCATGCGCAAGCAGCCCGGCGGGACGATCACGCTCCTCCGCCAACTGGAGTTCTTCGAGCATCTCTTCCACCCTGCCCTGAGAATGGGCCGGGGCGAACAGGTCTTCGTACCACCGCCGGCGCGTCTGACGGGCAAGCTCGAGGTTCTCCCAAACCGCATGATTCTCGAAGACCGTCGGTTTTTGAAATTTGCGGCCGATGCCTGCCCGCGCGATACGGGCTGGTGGCAGGCGACGCAGGTCGAGTTCGGAGCCGAGGTTGAGCCGGACCGTGCCGCTCGCAGGCCGGGTTTTACCGGTGACCACGTCCATCATGGTCGTCTTGCCGGCGCCGTTCGGTCCGATGATGCACCGGACTTCGTTTTCGGCCAGGGTAAGGTTGAGACGGTTGAGCGCGTGCAAGCCATCAAATACCACCGACACGTCTTGGAGGAGGAGGACCGGTGTGCCGCGAGTTTCCGCCGACCGGAGAACCTCGGGGGACGGAACGCTCACGAACGGCGCCTCCAGAGCCCGACCAGCCCACGCGGCAGGAAGATCGGGACGACGACGAAGATGGCCCCGAGGAAGAAGGTCCAGGAATCAGAAAACGACGCCGTGAGATAGCTCTTGGCGCCGTTGACGCAGAGGGCGCCCAGGATGGGGCCAAACAGCGTTCCGCGCCCGCCGACGGCCACCCAGATCGCCATCTCGATGCTGTTGGCGGGAGACATCTCGCTCGGGTTGATGATGCCAACCTGGGGCACGTAGAGTGCCCCGGCCACGCCGCAAACCACGGCGGAAAACGTCCAAACGAACAGCTTGTAGCCCAGCGGTTGGTAACCCAAGAACAAGAGTCGCGATTCGCCGTCCCGGACCGCGGTCAGCACGTGCCCAAGCCGTGACCGGACGATGGCCCGGGCCGCCAGCAGGGTAAGAAGCAAAATGGTGAGGGTCGCCAGGAACAGGGCGATTCTGGTACCGGGAGCGGCTGTGGGAAAGCCAAGGATCCGTTTAAAGTCGGTGAACCCGTTGTTGCCGCCGAACCCGGTCTCGTTGCGGTAAAACAGCAACATGGCGGCAAAGGTCAGGGCCTGGGTCATGATCGAGAGGTAAACGCCGCGGACCCGGGATCGGAACGCAAAATAACCGAAAGTCCAAGCGAGCACCCCGGGCACGAACGCCACCAAGAACAACGCCCAAAGGAAATGTTCGGTGCCGAGCCAGAACCAAGGCAGCGCTTTCCAATCCAAGAAGACCATGAAGTCGGGCAGGGGACTATGGTAGACGCCATCCAGACCGATGGAGCGCATCAGGTACATGCCCATCATGTAGCCGCCCAACGCGAAAAAAAGCCCGTGGCCGAGGCTGAGAATACCGGTGTACCCCCAGACTAGGTCGAGCGCGACGGCGGCGGTGGCGTAGCACATGAGCTTGCCGGCCAGCGTCATGGCGTACGCGGAGAGGTGAAACGGATGATCGGCCGGTAAGATCAGGGTGGAGACGAGCGCCAAGGCGTAGACCACGGCGATGCCTCCAACCCAGGCGATGGTACGCGCCCTGGGCCGCGCGACCGGCCGCGAGGAGACCGCAGTTTTTTCGAGGGTGCCAGCGATGGCCACGGGATTATGCCTCCGCGCTGCGGCCTTTGGGCGCGAACAAACCCTGAGGCCGTTTTTGGATGAACAACACGATGAGAACCAAGACGAAGATTTTGGCGAGCACCGCGCCCCAGAACGGTTCGAGCACCTTGTTGATCACGCCGAGGCTCATCGCCCCGATGATGGTGCCGCCGAGTTGGCCGACGCCGCCCAGCACCACGACTAAGAACGAGTCGATGATGTAACTTTGGCCGAGGTCCGGTCCGACGTTGCCGATCTGCGAGAGGGCGCAACCGCCGAGGCCGGCCACCCCCGCGCCAAAAGCGAACGCGTAGCTGTCTACTTTCCAGAGCGAAATGCCGGAGCAGGCCGCCATCCGACGGTTCTGCGTGACGGCCCGGATGAAAAGCCCGAGCCGCGTGCGGTTTAAAATCACGGAGGTCACGCCAACCACCGCCAAGGCGAAGGCCAGGATGACCAATCGGTTGTAAGGCAGGGTAAGGTTGGGCAGGACCGCGATCCCGCCACGCATCCACGCGGGGTTTTCAACCTGCACGTTTTGCGCGCCGAAAAGGGTGCGGGCGCCCTGCATCAGCATCAGGCTCACGCCAAAGGTGGCCAGCAACGTTTCCAGAGGGCGTCCATAAAGCCAACGGATCAAGGTTCGTTCCAGGATCCAACCTGCCACCGCCGTCAGCAGAAAAGCCGCCGGCACAGCCGCCAACGGGTACCAGTCGAACGCGGCTGGCCAATGCGCCCGGAAGGCGTTTTGGACGACGTAGGTGACGTAGGCGCCAATGAGCAAGAACTCGCCATGCGCCATGTTGATGACGCCAATAAGGCCATAGATGATGGCCAGTCCGAGGGCGGCCAAGAGAAGGACGCTGCCGAGACTTAAGCCGGCGAAAACGGTGCCGGCGAGGTCGACCTTGAGTTGCTCGAAGTCGAGCTTGCGCAGCGCGCTCTCGGCCGCGCTGCGTACCCCGGGATCGGCGTCACCGGGAGTGTTGACGAGCGGTTTGAGCAACGACCGGAACCGCGGGTCGCCCCGGTCGCCAATGAGGCGCACGGCTTCGGCACGCTTGGCAGGATCAGGATCTCCGAGAGCGGTAAGTGCCCAGAGCTGGTCTAAACGCCCCTTGAGGGTCGGTTCCTTCTCGGCGGCACGCGCGGCATCGACATAGGGGCGCAAGCTCGGATCGGGCCGTCCCAGCAACGCGTCGATGGCCCGGCCCCGCACGGCCGGATCGGGCGCGCGCAACTGCAAGCCTGCGGCGGCAGCCGCCACCCGGGCGCGCAACACGTTGTTGAGCGCCACGGGCGAAGCGTCATCCGCAGGAACGGTGACCGCCGCACTGCTGAACGGGTCGGCGTAGCCGCTCCCCGCCTTGATGGCCAAGCTGCCGTCGCCGCGCACCACGACGCGATCCTCAGCCAAGGCTTGTAGGAGGTGGGCCGAGACGTCGTCGCCGGCAGACGCGAGATGGTCGATGGCTTCCGCCTTGGCGTCGAAGTCGTCGTCCGTCAAGCCTTTCACCTCTTCCGGCGTCACGGCCGCCGCGCGCGCCATACCCAGCAGCGCGAGGGCGGTCCACGTCAGCCACGCGCGGAGCACGGTGCCGGCGGCGTGCCGGCGCCGCGGAGGAGCATCCCGTTGGAAAGGACCAGTGGGAGGGGTTTGCAAACGCACTTCCTCAAGTGGGGTCAGGGGAGAAATCCGGTCAGCGCACCGACGCCAGGGTGACGTCACCCGCCGACCGCAGGGCATTCGGCGTCCACCTCGCCACCGTGTCCGGTTTCTTGTCGTTGCCAGGGATAAAGGGGCTCCAAGGCTGAGCGCGGACCGGCGCCTTCGTCTTCCAGACGACGCTGAACTGGCCATCCGGACGGATTTCGCCGATGAAGACCGGCTTGTGCAGGTGGTGGTTGCCGTCCATCTCGAGTTCGAAGCCGCAGGGCGCCTTGAAGGTTTGACCGACGGTGGCAGTGCGCACCTTGTCGACGTCGGTCGAGCCGGCCTTTTCGACGGCTTGGGCCCACATGTGGATGCCGACGTAAGTCGCTTCCATCGGGTCATTGGTGACCCGCTTGTCGCCGCCGGTCAGGTTGTGCGCCGCGACGTAGGCCAACCACGCTTTTTTGAACGCCTCGTTGGTTGGGTTCTTCAGCGACATGAAATAGTTCCAGGCCGCCAAGTGGCCGACCAACGGCTTGGCGTCAATGCCACGCAGCTCTTCTTCCCCGACCGAAAACGCCACGACCGGAACGTCACTCGCCTTCAAGCCTTGGTTGCCGAGTTCCTTATAGAAGGGAACGTTGGAGTCGCCGTTGATGGTTGAGACCACCGCGGTCTTGCCGCCTTGCGCGAACTTTTTGATGTCAGCGACGATGGTCTGGTAGTCGCCGTGGGAAAACGGCGTGTAAACCTCGGCGATGTCGGCATCCTGGATCCCTTTGGAGTGGAGGAAGGCGCGCAGGATTTTGTTCGTCGTGCGCGGGTAAACGTAATCGGTCCCGAGCAGGAAAAAGCGTTTGGCACCGCCGCCTTCGCTGCCCATGAGGTACTCCACCGCGGGAATGGCTTGTTGGTTCGGGGCCGCCCCGGTGTAGAAGACGTTGCGCGACATCTCTTCGCCCTCGTACTGCACCGGGTAAAAGAGCAGGCCGTTCAACTCCTCAAACACCGGCAGTACCGACTTGCGAGAAACCGACGTCCAACAGCCGAACACGGCGGCGACGCCGTCGTTGCTGATGAGTTGGCGGGCTTTTTCGGCAAACAATGGCCAGTTGGACGCGGGGTCGACCACGACCGGTTCGATTTTGCGGCCGAGGACGCCGCCCTTGGCGTTGATCTCCTCGATGGTCATGAGGGCGACGTCCTTCAGCGACGTCTCGGAAATCGCCATCGTGCCGGAGAGCGAGTGGAGGATGCCCACTTTGATGGGCGCGTTGTTCTGGGCGGGGACGGCTGGGGCCCACAGGAGAGCGCTGAGGCCAACGGCGGCCGGCAGCGCAGCGAAACGGCGAGGACTCTTCATGGTTGGTGAGGTGTCGAATGGGTATGCTGGCACGGCCCGAGACCGCTGGGCCGTGGCGGACGGCGGCGGGCGCGGCGGACGACGCGTCCGAGCGGGCCAATCAGCACGCTTTGTGCCAGTTGGGTAGCTTTGGTTCTGACCGGAGTAGCGGGGGGTGGTGCACCGGCTAAGCAGGCGAAGGTTGCCCGCGCGAAAACGACCCGCTTGGATAAAAAAGAACAGGGCGAGAGCGCGTCCCAGAGCCGAGCCGTGGCGCGGCTGCCGTGCCTGCGGTGGCGCGAAGATCCGACCTGCCGTTGAGGTGGCCAGCAACTCCGGTTTTCGCAGATTGGAGGGTGCCGGGCCGCAAACCACCCTGACGGCGTCCCCAGGCCTCCCAACGTCGGCTCAGACCAGCTGGCGGCGGTCTACCCCGAGGGCCGCCCGCATTTGCCGTCTGGGGGGTAACGGCCCACCGCAGGCACGGTGGCCGCCGTCCCCTTTGGCTTCTGGCCTTTGTCACGCTTCTGCCCGCCGTGCGGGCGCGAGCCGCGGCCACGGGTGAGCCGCTTCGTATTGCGCGCCCAAAGCGCAGAGCAAACCATCGCCGCCAAAGGCCGCGACTAATTGGAAACCGACCGGCAACCCGTCGCCGGCCGGCCTTGCCGGTAGGTTTAGGGCGGGCAGACCCGCCACGTTCGCGAAACCGGTAAAGATGGCGTGGCCCCGCGGTCCGACCGGGCGTCCGGCGATCGTCGCCGGGTACGCCTCCGACACTGGCCAAGGTAGCGCCGCGACGGTTGGCGTCAGCATCGCGTCATACACCTCAAAGAACCCCGTCAAACCCGCCTGAAACTCTCGGCAAATGGTCAACGCCTCGTGGTAGGCTTGCCCGGTGACCGTCATCCCGGCTTCCGCCATCGCGGCGATGGCCGGGGTGACGCGACGCTGCCAACCGGGGTGTCGGGACAACACGGAGACGAGGCCGACTTGTCCAATCGTGCCCCACGGTCGGGCCAGCGCCTCCGCATCGAAGGGCGCCTCCGTTTCCTCCACCCGGTGACCAAGGGACTCGAGAGCCGCCGCTGCCTCGGCAACCCGCACGGCGATTTCCGGAT
>CAXUNV010000205.1:0-7993 GCA_964252355.1 uncultured Chthoniobacterales bacterium
GCGGTTCGGAGTCCACCTCCCCCTGACCGCGGGACGCCCGCGCTGCCCTGGGGCGGGGCTACCCTGACCTCTCGCTGCGGCAGGCGAGTCGGGCACAGCTGCATCCTTGCTGACGCTTTTTCTTGCGCCATTGAGGGCAGCGGCGACTTCCGGTACAGGAGGTGTGGGCTGAAAACCCTGATTAATCCGCCCCAGCTATACGACGGCACGGCCTTTGGGATGTCCCAAGGAGTGGTCGCCCCGGCCCGGAAACTGCCGTTTGTGTCTGGGCAGGTCGCTTGGGACGTGCAGCATCATGTCACGGCTGACACCGTGGCGGGCGTGGGTGCATCCAAGCCGACGGCGACCGCATAAAGGGCGGGCAAGCCGAATTAGGCGTTGTCCCTGGCCGATTCGCGGTCTGGCTTTATCAGCCATTGGCTCTCTCCGCATCCTCGCTGACCCCGCTTCGGGTCGCGGTCTCTGTCCGCCCCGACCGCGTCCGCCACGGGATGCGCAGCGTGACCGTGGTCCCCTGCCCCAGGTCGCTGCGCGCTTCCAAGGAGAACGCGCGCCCAAACAGCCCCTGCAACCGTCGGCGCATGAGCGCGAGCGCGTGCACCCGATCCCGTTCCCCGAAGAACAGCCGCTCGACGTCCGGCGCGGCCACCCCGGGCCCATCATCGGTGACGCTCATTTCAAGGCAGTCTTCCACCAGACGCACCGTTAAGCTCAGCCGACCGGCCTTTGACGAGGCTTGCACCCCGTGTTGCACGGCGTTTTCGACCAGGGGCTGCAGCGAGAAAGGCGGCGTGAGCGCCTGCTCCATTCGCGCGTCGACGGCCTCCTCGACCCTGAGCCGGGCACCAAGCCTCAGCGCTTCGATTTCCAAGTAGGCACGCACCACGGCAATTTCCTCAGCCAGGGGTATCAACGGCCGCTCCGGCCCGTCGAAACTGGCGCGCAAGAACCGGCGCAAATGGCCGGCCGCTCGCGGGATCTCGCGCGGAGCGATCGTCGCCAGGGCAGCCAGCGTGTTGAGGGCATTGAACAAAAAATGCGGGTTCATGCGCGCCTGCAACGCGCGCACCTCGGCGAGGGCCGCCGCGCGAGACTGTTTTTCGCGGTCGCGCACCTGGGCCACCACCGCCAGGATCAGCGCCGTGCCCAGCCCCTGCAACGCCGAAGCAAGGCCAATCCCGCCAAGGGTTTGGCCGCCCGGCCCGGCGCTAGGCGCGCAAAAGAGCACGAGGCCATCTCGTACCCACGAGACCGTCAGGGTCAGGCAAAAGCCCGTGAGGGGATGCTGCGCCAACCTCGGGCGTCGCTGGCATAACCACCCTCCGACCAAG
Source organism: uncultured Chthoniobacterales bacterium (assembly GCA_964252355.1). Taxonomy (GTDB): domain Bacteria; phylum Verrucomicrobiota; class Verrucomicrobiia; order Chthoniobacterales; family JAFAMB01; genus CAXUNV01. The sequence continues at coordinate 1,332 of CAXUNV010000205.1, forward strand.
CCACCGCACAGCATGGAAAACCCGACAGGCCCCGCCGGCCGACCGTCGAAGGCGACGGCCATCCAAGTCACGAACGCCGCGACCACGGCTCCGACGCCGGGGCCCGCCAGCAGGCCGGCCGTGCAGGCCACCACGATGCGATGATTGAACCACCCGGTCCGCCTAACGATCGCCTGTTCGACCAGCCCAAGCACCAGGAAGACCAGCAGCGCGGTCAGGCGATCGCGCCTCGACAAACGCGAACCCGCCTCTCGGGGCCGGAAACCGAGCACGAGGGTCAAGACGAACGCCGCCGTGACCAACGCGCAAATCTTGTTGAACACGCCCTCGATCATCAAAACGGTCCTGGTGCAGGTTTTTTCCCGAGTGCCGGTCGCGCCGGCTGAGACGTTGGGTGGATTCCACGCGGCCAGCACCGAGTTCCATACTTCCGGAACGCTCGTCGCCCCACGGGCGGACAGGTCAGATCCGTCTCACCACCGCCTTACCACCCACGGCGCCGCAGGTGAAAAGGGCATCCCATCCTCTCCGGTCTTTTCCAGCCAACAAACTGCGGGTTTTGGACGACGCCCGTCGTTTGTCCGGATGGCCGCATTGCGTGTCTGAATAGAGCGCGGGCCGACCTAGCCGCTACTGGGACGGCGCTCCAGGCGCCCCGAGTCGAGCAGCGCTTCCGAAGGTACGCAGGCGCGCCATCGCCGGTCGCGTTTTGAGCTGCGCGCATCCGTCCGAACAGAGATACCGGCAGTTGGGACCAAAAGCCGAGCGAAACGACGGTCCGATGTTAAGAAACCGTCTTTCGGCGTCCGCGATTCAACCTGGATGCCAAGTGCTTTATGAATCGATCTGCAGGCAAGGTAGTCCTCGTCACCGGGGGAGGATCCGGCATTGGGCCGGCTACGGCTCTCGCGTTCGCCGCCGCAGGGACCCGCGTCGTCGCGGCCGATCGGCGTCAAGCGGAAGGTGAAGAATCGGTGGCCCTTATCCAGATGGCGGGCGGCGAAGGTCTCATTGTCACCACCGACGTACGCCGCGAAGAAGAAATCGAGCGGCTTGTCAGGCGCACCGTCGAACGCTTCGACCGGCTTGACGTTGCCTTCAACAACGCCGGGCTTGGCCAAGTCCCCAACCCGCTTACCGAGGTGACGGCAGGCGTTTTCGACGAGATCCTTGCGGTTAACGTGCGCGGCGTCGCCTTCGGCATGAAGCACGAGATCGCGGCAATGCTTCAGTCCGGCAGGTGTGCGATGGCGATCGACCTTCGCCGCCAGCAAACACGCGGTGGTCGGCCTTCCCAAAACCGCCGCGGTGGAAGTCGCCGCCAAGCACATCCGCGTCAACGCGGTTTGCCCTGCGGTCATTGACACGGAAATCATGGCCGGGTCGTTGGGGGGATCGCGCGTGCGCTGACCACTGACGATGCCACGTTCTTTTCGTTAGTCGGTGCGCCACGCACAACCAACAGATCGGAGGTACTGACGTTCGCGCATGACATCCATTCTCCTCGCAACCGAAGAGCGGCACCACCGTTCGTTCATCCGCGAGCTATTCTGGGAGTACCTCCAATGGAGCAACCGCATGCTTCACCGGGAGTTCGCCTTCACCCTCGACATCGCCGCCATCCTGGGGTCCGACATGGCGACCCTGGCGCAATTCATGCCTCCCCAGGGCCGGCTCTTGCTCGCCTTCCTAGACGATTGGCCAGCCGGCGTGGGCTGCCTGAGGGGGCTGGCACCCGAAACCGGGGAACTCAAGCGAGTCTACGTGCGCCCGGCCGCTCGGTGTCAGGGGATCGGCCGAGCTTTGTTGGAGCGTCTGCTGCAAGAAGCTCGGGAGATCGGCTACCGACGCCTTCGGCTGGACAGTCCACGCTTCGCGGTAAACGCCCATCGCTTTTACCGGACCATGGGTTTCGGGGAGATTGACGCATATCCCGGGGTCGAGATCCCGCCTAAATACCACCAGCATTGGATCTTCATGGAGACGAGCCTCGCGCCCGGCGCTTCGCGCACGGCAGGTGGCACATGATAAAGGCCAAACCGGGGCGCTCGCCCCGTCTGCCAGCGGCGACGGCGGTCCCGGCAGCCCGACCGACCTCGCCGGCGGTCCCGATCCCCCCCGATGACGGGCGGGACGCCCGCGCTCCCCTTAAGCCGGCTGGGCTGCCGTAGAGGCCAAGATCTCCTGCACCGCCACCGCGGCCGGGAGGGGACGCCAAAGCACCGTCATCTCCTGGATCAGGCCTGCTTCGTCCGTGCGCCAATAGTCCATGCCGTCCAACTCGATCGACTGGACCGTGACTCGGAAAAAGGAAGAGACGTGCTCAGGGCCTTGCATGATCTCACGGAAGTCGAACCGGTCGACCACGCGGAGGAGGGCCGCGACGACCGGTCGGATCGATGCCTTGCCTCGGAGAGGCTCGGCAGACAGCGGGGTCTTGAGGACGATGTCGTCGTCCATGTGAGTCAGCATGGCTTCCAGATCTTTGCGCCGCATCGCCTCAGTGAAGGCGTTGATGTGGGTTAGGTTTGTGGTTTGGCTCGTGTTCATAGGATTTTACCGTGGGAAGGCAGTGTTTGGGGCTGTGGTCATGAGGTTAGGAAGGGCCCTCACGGAGCGGCACGCCAAGTTTGGTTCCGATGCGTCGCGCGGTGACGAGCCGTGCCTCGGTGAGGCGTTGATAGGCGGCGCGAACCGATTGCAACACTTCCAGAGGTGCCGTCTCGGGCGTTCCGCTTTGGAAAGGCGGCTCCGGCGCGTAGTGCAGGTCCAGTTGGATGGCCTGCGCCCGTGACTCTCCACAAAGCAGGGCGGCGACTCGCAAGGCGCCGTCGATGCCCGCCGTCACCCCGGCGGTGGTGACAAAGATGCCGTCCCTGACCACGCGTTCGTTAACCGGGACCGCCCCAAAATACGGAAGGAGGTGAAACGACGCCCAATGCGTCGTCGCTCTTTTATCTTTAAGCAGGCCGGCTGCACCCAACAGCAACGCGCCGGTACAGACCGAGAAAACCCAGCGGGCGTGCGCGGCTTGGTCGCGGATAAAGGTAAGAATCGCTTCGTCTTCCATCAACGCCTCTTGGCCGGGTCCTCCTGGTAAGTGTAAGACGTCCAGCGGGGGCGCTTCGGCGAGGACCCGCTCGGGTACGAGGATCAACCCGCGCGCGTCGCGGAGCGGCTTTTTCTCGACCCCAATCGTGTGAACGGTCGCGTTGGGGATTCTTGAGAAGACTTCAAAGGGGCCGGTAAAATCGATCTGGTCCACCTCAGGGAAGAGCAGCGAGCCGATGATGAGCGGCGCGGCGTTAGGGACAGGGTTCATCAACTGACGTTCCTTTCATGCGAGGAAGATCGCGGACATCGCGCATGGCCGCGAGGCCAATGACCCCACCTTTTGCGCCATTGTGCGACCGGTGCTTCCGTATGGAAGTCTTGGACGGCCTGCGGGTCGACTTGCCATGCAAAAGGAGCCGACACCCACTGAAGGTCGCGGCAGGTTTCGCTTCCGAAGGCGCAGCGCCATCCTCGCCGTCCCGCCGGTTAACGAACTGGACGTGGTCGGGCCCTTCCAAGTCTTTGCCACCGCCAACCGATGCGCCGGGCGCCCGGTCGAACCGTATCAGGTCGAAGTTCTCACCGCGGGCAGCGGACGCCGCGTCGCGGGCAACGCCGGGCTTTCCATCCTCTCCCACCGCTCTTACCGGGAGATCGCCGACGGCGTCGACACCCTTTTGGTTGCGGGCGGGTTAGGAGCGCGCTCCTGCCGCGACCGTGAGGTGTTGGGTTGGCTCGCCCACATGGCACCACGGGTGCGTCGCCTAGGCTCCATCTGCACCGGGGCGTTCCTGTTGGCCGAAGCTGGGCTGCTGAACGGCCGCCGGGTGACGACCCACTGGGCGTTCGCCCGCGAATTTGCCGCCCGGTTTCCGCAGGTGTCGCTTGACCCGGACCCGATCTGGCGGCGGGATGGCAAGGTCTACACCTCGGCAGGGGTGACGGCCGGGATGGATCTTTCCCTAGCGTTGGTCGAAGAGGATTTGGGTGCCGAGGTGGCCCTCGCGGTGGCGCGCGACTTGGTGCTGTTTTTGAGGCGTCCCGGCACGCAGTCGCAGTTCAGCCGCCTGCTGGCAGGGCAAAGCGTGGTCCAGAAACCGCTCCAGGAACTGCTGGTCTGGGTGGTCGAAAACCTCGACAGGGACCTGTCCGTCGAGCGATTGGCCCGGCGTGCGTCGATGAGCCGGCGCAATTTCAGCCGGGTTTTCGCGGAGCAATTGGGTGCCGGGCCGGCCCGGTACGTCGAGCGCCTCCGGGTGGAGGCGGCCCGGCGCCTGCTCGAGCAAACCCGGCAGGGGGTGGATGAAATTGCCGCAGGCTGCGGTTTCGGTAGCGCGGAACTGATGCGCCGGGCTTTCCTGCGGGCCCTCGGGACGCCGCCAAGGGAGTACCGGGCACGGTTTTCATCCGCCCGGCACGCCTCGGTGCCGCCGTCCGTCTCCTAGTCCGGCTCCGGAAAACGGACCTCCCGCGCGGCCGCGACCATGCCGGGAGCAGCGTCGACCCCCAAGACCCGGGCGGTCGGCCACCGTTGCGCCAAGGTTAGACCCGGCTCTCCGGTCCCGCAGGCCACGTCTAACACCTCGTCGCCGTTTGCTGGAGGGGTAAGCCGATCCAACAATGCCAGCGTGACCGGCTGCACGTACGGCAGCCAAGCGTCAAAACGGGCGGCGAGGCGGTGGTAATCCGGCAATTCGTCCGTGGGAAGAGGTTTTGTTTTCATGTTGGGGTCCGTGTGCAAAGGAGCGGTTTTGCTGACTTAAACTTTGCCCGTCGGCTCACCTGAACGAAGGCGGATCTGCTCAAACCTTCTTCGCCATCCCCAAAGATCCTTCGACCAACCCGGCCGCCCAGGAAAGCCCGTCGGCTTCCTCGATCGACTTCTGAATTTTCCCGGCATTATGTCGGTAGCGAGGGTTGTGCAGCACCTCACCTAACAGGTCCGACAGGTGGTCGGCGGTCAGTTTGTCCAACGAAGTGACCAGCCCGGTTTGTTTGTCGGCGATCCTCGCCGCCACCCCCGGTTGGTCGTAGGCGACGGGGATGGCCACTTGCGGAACGCCTTGGGCCAACGACTCGAGCACGGTGTTTAACCCCGCGTGGGTTACGCAGGCCGAGCTGAGCTTGAGCAGCTCCAACTGCGGGGCCCGCCTCACCACGATCGCGTTTGCCGGAACCGGTCCGATCGCTTTCGGGTCGACCTGCTCACCCACGGAAAGGACCATCTGCACGTCTCGGTGCTTTGCGACGGCGGCCGCGATCGTGCGAAAGACGTCCGGCCGTCCGTTCAGGATTGTTCCCATGGAGGCGTAGACGAGCGGCTCGCCCGTGAGGCGTTCCCACGGGAAAGGTACGGGTTCCCGAAACCTCGCGTCGTGCCACGGGCCGGTGTGATGGAACTGCGCGGGCCAATGCGAACTTTCAAAATCGAAACTTCGGGGTGTTTGGCTGATCGACGCCCAGGGAGAGACGGTGGAAGCCGGATCTTCAAAGTCGATTTTCAACCCCGCACGCTGGGCGTAAGCCCTGACGCCGGCGTTGCCCTTCATCAAGAACTCCACAAACTTCTGCACACCTTCCCGATTTCTGGCCTGAGCCTGAGGCGTGGTCTCGTGCGCCCAACCGTGGATGGCGATGGGCGTGTAGCCTGAGTAGTCAAAGTGCAGTGCGTTGGAAATGTGAATGTACGGGATGCCCAGTTGGATGGCGCCCACCTCCGCATGAAATTGGACGGTGTCAATCAAGAGGGCTTCGACCCCGGTCTGCTCAACGACCTTTGGCAATGATTTTAGGATGGCCTCCGTTTGCAACATGAGGAGACGGGCGCTGAACTGCACCGCATCGGCTCCCTCGAGTTTGCTCGCCTCTGGTAGGCCTTCGTGGAAGTGATCTTTTTCGTCACCCGGCACAAACGGTAAGCCGCCGGCAGATGGCGAGAAGAGGAAGACGACGTCATGGTTGCGCGTTTGCAATTGGTGAGCCAGCGCGCTCATGGGGTTGAAGTGACCCGGCAGGTGAGGGCAAATAAAACCTAGTTTCATTCGGAGTGTGATCTTGGTTGCGACCCCAACCGCGCTGACCGGTCCACCGGGTTTCACGCCATTGGGTTAGCTGGCGTGGACGGTACCCTCCTGTTCTGCACTCCCGCGCTCTTCTGTCCAAACGGCCGCAATCGTTGCTTGAACGGGCACGTGGGCGCATCGGCGCCGGCCGGCAAGCGGCGGGGTCTGCGGCGCACCCGAAGGTGCTGGCGGGACGATCACGCCGGTCCCGGACACACTCCGGACGCAAGTTGCGCCGCACCGGGGTGCCTTCCTTGGTGAACCGATATAACGTTGCTTCTGGCGACGGGGTTTGCCATAAGGGTGCCTCCTGAACCTTTCCCCCCGCCGGCCAATGGTCGGAAACGTAGCGCCCGCAAGAACCTTAAAATGTCCTTTGCCTCAAAAACCGCCCGGCTGGCGGCTTTGGCGAAAGCCTTACCCTGCAGGACTCGGTACCTCTTTGTGGTCAGTCACATGAGAAGCCGATCGAGTTTGCTGTCCCACATCCTGGGCACTCATCCCCAGGTCATCGGCTACTATGAACTGCACCGGAGTTACCAGGGT
>CAXUNV010000206.1:0-7988 GCA_964252355.1 uncultured Chthoniobacterales bacterium
TAGTGGGGCACGCCGCACGGGCCGGAGACCGGCCGGAAACGCCGGAGCACGCGCAGGTGGGCGCTGGCCAAGTTCTGGACGTGGACGGCCTGGCCCAGGTGATCCCCGAACGTGGCTCGCAGGATCGGTTCGGCGGCCGCGTCGTTCTCCGCCCACCAACGTAGGTCGACGACGTGATGCGGACGAGTCAGGATCCGGTGTAAGGTCCGACCGAAAGGAAAAGATCGAGCCCAAAGGGTGTCAGGACCGTTCAGCCTGCGCGGGATCACCCATTCGCCAAGCAGGCGGGCCGGTCCGGCTTTGGACGCCCGGGCGATGGCGAGCTCAACGCCGTTGCGCCGGACGAGAAGGCTGATCAGGTAGTGGTTAAGTCGAGTCGTTTCATGTTCTGCGGGAGTGTTCCTGGTAAGGGGTTGGCGACGGCGGCGAGGTTACCTCCGAACGAGGCGGCTGTCACGCCGCGGAAGGAACATTGCCAAGATTGCGCGAGCGCGCGCGGTTGCGCAGGATTGGCGGACACCGCGAAGGAAGAGGTCCTCACGCAACGACGCCACGACGCGGAAGGAGAACGGTCCACAGATTGGAGGGATGGAGGGGATTCGGAGGCCGGCGGAGGGGTACGGCGGGAGATTTGAACAGAAGAACACGAAGGAAACGAAGGGGAGGACTTCATGCTTCCGACCTTTAATACACCGTTTGCGATCGGTCCTGCACGCAGCCTCAGGAAGGCCGATACTTGAGTCAGAGACACCGTTGACTTAGCCTGCGGGCGTGAGCGGCTTAGCGGAGATTCAGGCGGCGATCAACGAACTTTCGCCCGGAGACCGGGAAACCTTGCGGGAATGGTTTGCCGCCGGCAGCTTCCCCGAAAGCGACGAACTGGTGGCGGCGGTCGACGAAGGTTTGCGCTCCTCCCAAACCGAACCAGGCCTCAGCATAGAGGAGGCTCGCGCCCTGGTCCGCCGATGCGTTACACGGTCCGCTTAAGCAGAGCCAAGCCGGGCGTGACCTTGTCCGTATCGTCGAGTTTGTCGCGCGGGATGATCCGCAAGCGGCCGAACGCCTCGGACTCGCACTGGTTGACGAAGCCCTGAGCTTAGAGTTGCTCCCTCACCGGGCACCGGTCATGCGCCGGCAGTCCCAAGTCCGGAAACTCCTCTACGGCTCTTACCTGATCCTTTTTGAGGTTCGCGAAGCGGAGCGACACGTCGAGGTGCTCCGATCCTGGCGCGCGGCGCGCGGCGAGCCAAGGCTCTGAAGATTGCGTCACTCCCGTAGGAACGCGCCGAAGCGCCGTTCGCGGTGCCAAGCCAGCGCTTCGGGATGCGGCCGGTGAAAGCTTTCGCCGGGCAAGACGACTTGTCTGCCTTCCGCGGCGAAGATGGGCTCAAGCCGTTGGTCGCCGTCGCGGGCGCGCGGGTGCACCCGGACCTCGCAGTCGTCCGAGAGGGTGAAGATGCCGCGGTCAAACGCCCAGTGGGCGGTGCGCGACAGGGCGAGCCCGTTGCGCGGGTCGTCGGGCCCGCGTTCCTCCTTGGCGATGATGTGCGCCGCCTCCGCCTCCACGTGGTTGCCGTGGCGGAACCGGGTGCCGGTGACCGCGCAGGTGTATTGGTAGTTGCTCAGCACGACGTCGCGGAACGCGGCGTCGCGCTTGAGCCGGTTGACCCGGTAGACTGCCCGGTCTTCCCTGACCCTTGGCGTCCAGCGTTCCAGTGCCTCCAGCCTCACCGCCATCTCGATGAGATCGTCTGCAAGCTCCCCGTCGCCATCAAGGTAACGGCTGATTTCCTCATCCCGTAACTCCCGCAATCGAAAGACGTCCTCTCGAGCATCATAGCCTTCGAGCGAGCCCAAACCTTTGACAAGATACGTTACATGACTCCGCGCCTTTTTGGCAGTCTGTTGGATCAGCACGAGTACGGGTTCACGGTCGTCCATGCATCTGAACAGCGAGACGTTGGCGGCCACGTCCAGCCCGCCCGATTTGGGACTGTAAGCCATCAGCCAACTTCCATCCGGCATGAAGGTAATGGCGTCGGTGTACGGACTGTCCAGCATGGAAGCAATCGACAAGGCGTGCGTGGCCCATCGCGGCTTGAAGATGCCTTCAGCTGGGGACTTCAAGATGCTTCCAAACCGCGCTTGGTCTTGCAAGACCGTGAACCGCTGGACTGTCCCGAAGAGTGGCGCCACCCGGCGGTAGATCGCCTGACGGCGGGCGCGTTCTTTCGGGTGGATCATGGAACGACGGCGACGGCAGAGGGCAGGTTACCAAGGCGACGAGGCCGGTGTTGAGGCGAGGTTAGCTCACAAAGTGCCACGGTGCCACGGTGAGAGGAGGCCGATTGCCAAGATTGCCCAAGATCGCGGGAAGGAGAGTTTGCCGTTTGCCCGATTTTCGACTGGCGATCGGCGATGCGCGCAGCGCTGGCCTCACGCCACGACGCGAAAGCGATCCACAGATGACGCCGATGGGCGCAGATTCCTGGAGGATTGGAGAACTGGAGCAGAGTCTTGCTTTGTCATCTGCCATTTTCCATTTGCCATCCGCGCGACGGCCATGCGCGTAGCGCGTTACGACGGGGCATGGATGCGCGCCCGCAACTCGGGCGTACCGGACAGTTTTTGGAAATGATCGACGTTGAAGGTGAAGACGCGTTCCGCCCCGCCGCGGACGGCGGCGCGCAGCAGCAGCGCATCGTAGATGAGCGCCCCCGGCCAGCTGGCGGCGGCCAATGCCCGCAGGCTCTCGCGGTAGTCGGCCAAGGTGAGCGGGATCAGTTGAAAGTGCGCAAGCACGTTCTCCTCGATGAGCCGGAGCGCCTCGCTGGGATGGATGACCGGGGAGAGCGGCAGGCGCGTGAGCACCGCGTAAAGCTCGGCCAGCGTGTGGCCGCAGGCGATGCCTTTCTCCCTGCCGACCGATACCCGACGGAGGGCGGCAGCTGCCGGGGCGTGTTGCGGATGACTTCCCACCATCGCCGCGACCAAGACCGAGGTGTCGAAGAAGCTGGTCACGAGGACGTGAGGAAAACCCTGACCCTCCCCTACCGTCGCAGACCGCCCGCCAAGGCGCGCGACCGCTCGTCGCGCTCGCGTTCCAGGAGGCCATCCCAATCCAGGCCGGCCGACGCTTCCCCCCGGTGCACGAGCACGCCATCGACCCGGGCGAGCGCCGGTTCGGCCCGTTTGGCCCGAAGGCGCAGTTCGCCATCGGGCTCAAGCTGCAATTCCAGCTCGGCGCCCGGACGCAGCCCCAACCGGTCGCGCACCGGCTTGGGCAGAACCACCCTGCCCGCTTTGTCGATGGTCAAGGTCATCGGACCAGCCAACCTCGCTTTACTTCCACTTGTCAATGCCATTTGCCACTTTAGCATGCCATCGGTGTAAGCGGTGGCCTCCTCGCACGCGGTTCCGAAGCCCCAAACGGCAGGGGTAAAAGGGTTGCACAGATGGTCACAAAAGTAACGAAGGTGGCATGGGAGGGTTGCGGGAATCTCACACGGCGCCACGGCGGAAGGAAGTCCGCAGATGACGCAGAGGGACGCAGATGGTTAGGGGGAGGGCCAGGACGGCGCGGGCCCGCAAAGTGACCTCGGCCCGCAGAACTCCTCCCACGCTGGAAAAACAGAAGTCTAACTTCTATTTTTCGAGGCTGCCCGGTCGACGGGTTCGAGTAGGGGGTGGAAAACCCGTGCAGGACACAGATGATGCGGAAGGGGACGTCTAAGGATGGCCTGGGAAGTCTGTTCTTTGCGTCTTTTGTGGCCTTCTGTTCAGCTGATCTTTGGCCTTTGTCATTTGGCCTGCCGCGGGACTTACACGGCGCCACGGCGGGCACGACGGTTGGAAAGAGTAAGCAGATGGGCGCAGATCCCTGGAGGGTCGGAAGGCTGGAGCAGGGTCTTGCTTTGTCATCTGCCATTTGTCATGCGCGGAGCGGCGGCTTCCGGGCGGCCCAAACCAGGGACCGGAAACCTTCCTTTGCCTTCGTTACCTTCTGTTCAACGGTTTCGAAGGGCAAGACGCCCATGCTCCGTTTGGGCTTTGGCATCTGCCATTTGTCATCCGCGCAGCGGCCATGCTAGCCTGCGTCATGATCACGCTGGCGCGCAGCCCGTTCAGCTCCGACCCCGAGGTCATGGGCGGGACGCTGGTGTTTCGCGGGACGCGGGTGCCCGCGCAGAGCCTCCTTGAATACCTCCAGGACGGCTACTCGCTGGGTGAGTTTTTGGAGATGTTTCCCACTGTCGCCCGGGAGGACGCGGAGGGTTTTCTAAACCTGGCTCGCGCCGGGGCCGACCCGCTTTGAGGCAAGTCGTGCTTGACGAGGACCTGCCGAGGCCGTTCCGGCGCGCACTCGGACCCGGATTCTCTGTGGTGACGGTTCAGGACCTGGGACTGGCTGGCTGGAAGAACGGCGACTTGGTCCGGCGCCTCTCAGGGACAGTTCAGGTCTTTGTCACCTTGGACAAGAACCTCCGGTACCAGCAGAACCTTGTCGGGCTGAAGCTCGCGACGGTCGAGTTGCCAACCAACCGCCTGAAGGCACTGGAGCCGATGGTCGCCCGGATTGCGGACGCGGTCCGTGCGGCGGCTCCGGGGAGCTACACCGTCTTAAGCTAGAAAGCTTCCGTGACGCCGCGAGAAGTCGCGCCACATTGAAGCAAAGGCATCACGCCACGACGCGACGGCGCAAAGGAAGAATTGCCAAGATTGCGCAAGACCGCGCGCGATTGCTCAAGACTGAGGGAAGGGAAAGCGCTCAAGCGATTCGCCCATTTGCCATTTGTCATTTGCCATTCGTCATGGAGGGGACGCCCGGGCGCAGGAACTTCCTGTCGGGTGGTCGCTCCGAGCGTCAAGGCGTGGTGGTGCGTGCAAATGACCGGCTCCACTAAAAAGGGCCGATCCGCCATGATCAGCTAGCTCAGTCGTGGGAGGATTTCGTGTGCGCCAGCAAGAAGTCCCTCAATTGCGTACCGACCGATGCCAGGGAAAAATGCTGCGCCCGCTTTTCGGCGCGAAGTCCCAAGTCTCGTGAGGACGTCTGATCGCCGAGTAATCTTTCCAACGCACCCGCCAACGCAGGCACATCCGCAATCGGCACGGTGATGCCCGGCGACGGTGCTGCGTCGCCCATGATTTCGGCGAGGCCCGGGACGGCGGTCGCGATGACCGGCAGCCCGCAAGCCATCCCTTCCAAAGGCGCCACGGGAAAGCCCTCGTGCCGCGACGCCATGACGTAAACGTCGGCCGCGGAAAGCCAGGTGCGCATGAGTGGCCGGTCGCGAACGTATTGGTCAATCCAGAGAATGGATGAGTCTTTCTGCGCGCACAGCACTCTTCGGAATTTGGGGGCGTCATCGCCCGCGCCGATCAGGACGAGCCGCCAGTCCTTTTCGGGATGCGCGGCGCGAAGTTTGGCCCAGGCAGCGAGCAACAGGTCCAGACCTTTGCGGAAAACGTCGATTCGCCCATGGGAGATCGCGATTCGGGCAGCGAGCGGCAGATACAGCGCCGCGCGGGCTTCCGCTCGAGGCATCGGCCGCCATTCCGTGAGGTCAAGCGGATTGGGAAGACGTGCGATCTTGTCTGGCGCAACCCCGTAGGTGGTCTGGACCCTGGCAGCTTCGATGCTCGGACCGACGATCAGCCCGGCACAGTGCCTGATGGCACGCGGGCGCGTCAGTTTTTCAAGTCGGCTGATCTGCCAATCACCGCCTTGGAAGGTGGCAAAAACGGGGAGGTGGAGAAGGCCGCCGAGGGCGGTCACGACGTCGAAGCGTGCGTATTCGTATTCTTGGCAAAGGATGGTGCCGACACCCCTACGGCTGAGCTCGCGTCGCAGCTTCCACGGAGGCGTCGCGAAGTAGGGAAGGAGGTGACGAAGGATTTGTTGGGCGGCCTTCGGCAAATTTCTGCCGGCGAACATGTGGTCAGTCTCCCAGGCATACGGGTCTGAAAAGAACCGCCGCATCCAACGGTAGGGTCGATTTGCAGGAATCAGACAGATCTCCGCGCCGGTGGGTTGATGCCGCCTCGAAACCGTCTCGCGGGTCTGGATTGAGAAGCAGAAGATGGTGACTTGAAAGCCGGCAAGCTGAAGCGCCTGCACGTAGCCGAAAAGCCAGCCACCGCTCATTTCTGTGCAGAACTGGTCAAAGGAGACGCCCAGCCCATCGAGAAAGTCCTCAACGGTGTGACCCCACGGCAGCAGCGCCACGTGGGTCCTAACGGGCGACCTGGACGGATTGGCTTGAGCTGGTTCCCTCCTGCTCGGCCCGCTGCCCGGCGCCCGGTTTGATCCATGCATAAGCAGTTTCTGTCCCTTTGCTTCCGGCACGATGAAACGCATACCCGGCCAGGGTGATCGGGCTGAGCATCAGCCAGAGAAGCTGCCGCCGGCGCCTGGTCAGGTTCGAGAATCCGACGTCGTGGCACAGGACCGTCAGCGGATTGATAAAGCTGGCGGTTTCACTGGCCGGGAAATCGACGAGCTTTTCGATTTCCACTCGCGAGTAACCCCGGCGGACATGCCCCCATTCCGCAAAGAGCTTCTCTTCGGGAGGACAGTACGCCCTCATGAACCGGTGATACGGAAAACGCCAGTTTTCGTTTGGCGTGCTGACCAGCAGAAGTCCACCCGGGCGCAAGACCCGAAACGCTTCCCTCACCGCTTGGCGGTCATCCGGTACATGCTCCAGCAGATCGAACATCGTGACCGCAGCAAAGGTTTCATCTTCGAACGGCAGCTCCGTCGCATCTCCACAGACAAAGCGGACGCCAGGTCGCTGATTGCACGGGGCTGAGGCGTATTCGCCGTTGCAATCGATGTTTACGATCTGAGCCTTGGGGTAGAGCAGCGAAGTGAGTCCGCTGCGTCCACCGCCCACTTCCAGGATTTTTCCCATGGGAAGGTCGGGCGCGATTCGGTGAATCGCCCGCATTTTTTCCCGGTAGAAGAGACCTTCCGTGTACGGATTTGGATAGGGGTTGTCGCGGAGAAAATCGGCCAGCCGGCGTTTGTGTTGGTCAGGCATGCAGGCTAGGTGAGATCAGAAAGCTGGACGCGACGTGGGGGGATGAAAACGCTGGGCAAGGATTGGCGGAAGTAGGTGACGAACCCCGAAGCACAGCCGAGTAGTTCGCCCACCAGGAGATGCCAGTCACCCTTGCGCGCGATTCGCCTTAGCCGCTGGTAGTAGTGACGGGGAAGTGCCACGAAAAGCCTGCGGAGATTTCCAAGGTGCCGGTGTTTTTCGAACTGCACCAACAATGCCGCGACGTGGCCCCGCATGTATTGCCTCATCTGGCTTCTGAAAGCGTCGCGATCGACGCGGTGAGAATGCCAAACCACGGCGCGCGGCTCGTACGCAATCGCCATGCCGGCTGCAAGCATCCGGTACCAAAACTCCGAGTCTTCGCTGCAGCCGGCGGCGCCCGCGCCGAGCCGTTCATCAAAAAGTCCGATCCGGCTGAATACCTCCCGTCGGAAAGCCATGTTCGCACCTGCCCCAATCCGCCAAACGGGAACTCCTCGGCTCAGCATGCCGTTGAAGAACCACGAGTCGAAAATGATCGGACGGTAGCCGCCGTGGAAGCCCCCGAAGTCGAATTCGAACCGGAGCTGTGACTCGGTTTCCAATTCCGCCGCGAGCACCAATCCTGTCATCCCAAAGACGGCATCCTTCGAGAGTGCCTCCCGAACCCCAAGCAGCCAACGCGGATGAACCCGGACGTCATCGTCGGTAAACGCCACGATCTGCCCGGAAGAGTGAAGAACGCCGCGGTTCCGGGCGCGGCTGAGGCCAGGGGCGGACTCCGGCCAATAAATGACGTGGTCGAACTCTTTGACGACCGCGAGGGTGGAGCGTTCTTCAGGCGCGTTATCCACCACGTCGTTTTCCGCCGGGGTTGGATCCAACTGCTGGAGATCGGCCAGGCAGCGTCTCAATGGTTGGGGACGGCGGCGGGTGCACACG
>CAXUNV010000207.1:0-7956 GCA_964252355.1 uncultured Chthoniobacterales bacterium
GGGTGGACTGATTTTTTAGCGAGCGGCCGGGTTGTTCACGGTTTCGGTTGCGGTGCGTTGGCCAAGGAGGGTGCGGCCGCTGCAGCGAGGGGGTCAGGGCGGGAGGCGCGACTCTTGGTCCAGAACCTCCGCCAACCGGCGGTTTGCCCCTCTTGAAGGCCCACCGCGGCCAGGATGATGAGGCCTTTGAGCACCAGCTGGGTGTTGCTGTCGATGTTGCGGAGGAGCAGGATGTTGCCGAGGAAACCGAAGATGAGCACGCCCACGAGCGTGCCGGTCATCGTGCCGCGCCCGCCCATCAGGGTGGTGCCGCCGATCACGACGGCGGCGATGGCGTCGAGTTCCGCGCCGGTGCCCGCGTCGGGTTTGCCCTGGCGATACTGCGCCGTGTAGAGGACGCCGGCGAGGGCGGAAAGAAAGCCGGAGGCGGCGTACACCGCAATCTTCACGGCATCGACGTTGATGCCGGCGAGGCGCGTCGCCTGTTCGTTGCCGCCGATGGCGTAGACGTACCGCCCGAAGGTGCTGAAGCGCAGCGTGAACCCAAAGAGGAGCGTGGCTGCCAGGAAAAACAATCCCGGTACGGGCAGCACGCCGAAAAGGAGAGCGCGCAGCACGTCAAATTTTTCGGTCGCGTTGGAGCCGCTGTAGACCGGAAAAATGGCGGCGCCTTGGCCGCCCAACAGCCGTGCCACGCCGAGGGTGGCCACCATCATCGCCAAGGTAACGATGAAGGGCTGCAGTTTGCCTTTGGCAATCACGATCCCGTTGACGGCGCCGACGGCGAGACCCAGCGCCGGCACGGCCGCGAGCACGGCGAGCACGCCGAACTTGGTCGGCAGTTGCGCGGTCGTCCACGCGAGGGCGGCGCCCGCGAGGGCCAACCCGACCAGCCATCCGACGACGCGCACGGTCGCGGGCGGCCGCTCAGGACCTTCGGCGGAATGCCGGCGTAAGTTGACGAACAGCCGCGGGACGACGAACGCCCCCACCAAAAGCAGCTCGAGCGCCAGCAGCGGGAGGCAGAGCGCAGACGCGTTAGTCAAGCCGGAGATGGTGAGAAGCATGGCGCAGGCCACCGAGCCCAGGGCCATGGTGGAGCCGACCGACAGGTCGATGCCCCCGGTCAAGATCACCAGCGTCATGCCCACGGCGATGATGCCGTTGTTGGAGACCTGCCGGAGCACGTCGGACTGGTTGCCGGTACTCAGGAAAATGTTCACCCCATGACGGTTGATCGGGGAAAGAAAAATGCCGACGGCGTAGAGCACCGCCAGCCCCCAGAAAAGTTTGGTGCTGAGCAGGAATCGCCAGAGCCGCGCGCCCAAGCCGTTCACGCCGACGCGACCTCCTGCGCGAAGGGTGCTTGCACCTCGCCTCCGGGCGAGGCGTACTCGAGGATCTTCTCTGGGACAAACTCGCCCTTGTGCAACAGGGCCGTGGGCCGGCCCTCGCGCAAGACGAGGATGCGGTGACTTAGAAACATCAGTTCGGGCAGTTCGGACGAGACCAGCACCAGCGCTAACCCCTCTCCGGCCAGACGCTCGATCAGACGATAAACGTCGGCCTTGGCGCCGACGTCGATCCCACGGGTCGGTTCATCCAGCAAAAGCACGTGCGGCCGGGTGAGGAGCCATTTGCCGATCACCAGTTTTTGCTGGTTGCCGCCGCTGAGGGTACCGGCCGGCTGCCTCGGGCCAAATGCCCGGATCCCCAAGTCGGCGATGGCGCGTTCGGCGTTTCGGCGCTCGCGCGCGGCCAGCACCACGCCGTACTCGGCCAACCGTCGCATCACCGGGAGCGCGGCGTTCCGGTCGAGGCCGGCTTCCAGCAGGAGTCCGTCGCGTTTGCGGTCCTCGGTGACGAACGCAAGGCCGGCCGCTTTCGCGTCCTGCGCGGACCGGAACCGCCGGGTCACCCCATCGACGCGGATGGTGCCGGACGCCCTTTGCGCGTGCAGGCCGAAGATTGTCTCGAGCGTTTCGGTCCGGCCAGCGCCGAGCAGGCCGGCCAAGCCGAAAACCTCGCCTGGGTGCACCGCGAAGCTGACCCCAGCCAACAGGTCAGGCCGGCTGGGGGACGGCGTGGGGTTGGGCAGCCGCAGATCGAGGACTTCGAGCGCTGGCCGCCGTTCTGCCACCTGGGCAGGTTTCTTCCCGCCGACGAACCACTCCTGCAGCTCGCGCCCGACCATCAGGCGGATGATCTCCCGCCGGTTCGCCCCGGCTGCGGGCAGGGTGCCGACGTGCTTGCCGTCGCGCAGCACCGTCACCCGATCCGCGAGCGCAAAGACCTCTTCCATGCGGTGGCTGATGTAGACGATCGCGACGCCGTCCCTGGCCAGGCGGCGCATGACTTCGAACAAACGTTCGGCTTCGTGGACCGAAAGGGCCGACGTCGGCTCGTCCATGATGAGGATGCGCGCATTGGCGGCCAACGCCTTGGCCACCTCGACCAACTGCTGTTCGCCGATGCGCAGTTTGGAAACGGGCACATCGAAGCGGGCCTGAAAATCCAGCGGCCGGAGCACCTCCTGCGCCGCGCGGCGCTGGCGCCGGCGATCGACCAAGAACGCGGAGCGGACCTTTTCTTGGCCAAGAAAGACGTTTTCGTCCACGGCCAACTCTGGCACCAAGCTAAGTTCTTGATGGATGATGGCGATGCCGGCGCGCGTGGCCTCGCGCGGGGAGAGAAACGCCCGGGGTTGCCCGTCGACCTCCAGCGTGCCGCCGAAATCCGGGATCAGGCCCGCGGCAATCTTCATCAAGGTGGATTTACCCGCGCCGTTCTCGCCCATCAGGGCGTGGATCTCGCCGGGGCGCACGTCGAAATCGACGCCGCGTAAAACGGGTGTCGGTCCGAACGCCTTGGTGATCGCGCGGAGCTGCAGCAAGGGGCGCTGACCGTCCGCGACGCCGGGGTTTGTGCCGGGGGGAAGCACTAGCGATGAGCTTAGCAGCCCTTCGCCGCGCGAAGCAACAAGCCTTTTGCACCTCGCGCCGTCGGGCTTGAGCTTTTGTTCGGGGACCTGGACCTTTGCTCACGCGCTGCCGCGTGGCAAACCCGACCGCGCCGGCTTGCGCCTGGACCAAATGCGCACCCGCGGCGGGTTTGGATCCGAAAATCTTCGCGGAACGCATGTCAAAGTGCATTATATTGCATCCAATTGCTCCGTCTCCGCCGTTCGGCCTTTAAGACGTGGTCTGGCAGCGGTGTGGAGTGGACAAAACGCGACGACGGTCACCGACCACTCGTGCCGGCACGCATGGGCGCATCATCCAAGCAATCGAGGATTGGTCCAGCGGATATCGAGAACTGCCGGTTCTCGAATGGTGCCGAATTGACGTCGCACTTCCGACTGGTCGAGGCAAACGTCATGGCGGCGGTGCCCGGTCCGTTGGGCGGCGAGTACCAACGCGTCTCGTTCGGGCCGGTGAGCGTGCAGTTTGTGAGCGTCAGCCGCGACGGGGTTTCGCGGGGCGCGAACTTGACGGGGCAATTCGGCTACTTGGTCCAACTCGACGGTCGCCGTCCCTGCGTTTGGAACGGGTACACCATGTCGGACGGTGGCGTCGTCACTTACGGAGCCAACGCAGAACACGCGGGGTTTGCACCGGCGGGTGCAGAAGTCGCCATCGTGTCCCTGCCATTGACGCTTCTCAGCCCACTCTTGGGGGTGGTCCCGACCGCGGTTTCGGAGCGTTTTGCGCGGGGCTGCAACCGGGTAAAGCTCGGATTGGTCGACCACGGGCTGCTCTGCTGGCGGCTGCTCGAGTTGCGCGCCGTGGTGAGCCGGACACCCGAACTGCTGCAGGTTGCGGCGGTGCGGGAGACGTTCGGGCAATGGCTGGTGGAATGCCTGCGTTGGTTGGTCGACCGTGGGACGGATACGGGCGAGGCATCTGGCACGGCCGGGCGACGTCACGAGTGGATGCGCCTCCTCCGGAACGCAGAGGAACACCTCACGCGTGAAGTCAGGGATCAAGAAATTCGCCTTCGGCCGTTTTGCCGCGCGCTGGGCGTTACGCGCGGCCGTCTGCGGCGCGCATGCCGCGAATTGCTGCGGATGGAGCCCCTCAACTATTTGGAGCGTTATCGCCGCGAAACGCTGGCCCTGCCCGGCGTGGACCCCGGGTGACGGCTCCCATGGCGCGGCGGTGCGGCAGGTCTCGCTGACGGCGCCGACCCTTAGCGTCCCAGGCCGCGCCACTCGCCGTCGCGCAAGAGGCCAATCTCCAACCGGAAACGGCCGTTGTCGCGCAAGGTGACGTCCGCAGAGTAGACGTTCTCGGAGCCGCCCAGGTGATCCACGATGGACAGCTCGTTGATGCGGTCGGCCACGGCGTCCGCAGCCTCCCGGGTGGTGTAGCTGTATTGCTGGGCTTCCTCGGCGAGAAAACCCACTTTGTCGCGTTTGCAAGCCTCGGTCACAACCCGGCTGATGATGTCGTTCAAGTAAAACTCCGGCGTCATGCCGAGAACGGCGGCAGCCTCCCGCAGGGCCGCCCAGTTCTCCCGGTGGACGTTCATGTTCCCCCTTAATCGACCGTCAAGGTTGCGACCTGAGCGCGCCACGGCGTTCGGTGACAAACGGCGAAGGCTAAAAGGGAGGGCCCGGCGAGGGAAGCGGCCCAACCGTCGTTCCCGCCCGGTTTCGTGTGAAGCGCCTCGCCGTGCCCCCTGCCGTTCCCGCACGTTTCCCGCAAGCCTCACGCGCCGTCCTCAACCGCGATGGGTGCACCCAGCAAGGCGTCCGGGATGCCGAAGGCGTCCACCAACGCGACGGCGTCCGCGCGCACCGCCAAGCAGGCACGCTCGACGGCCGCGTGCACGGCGCGACTGCCGGCGGGCGTGAAGGCGCCCGCTTCAAGGAACCAAGCGCGGCGGTCGTCGAGGTGCGCCCACGCAAACAGTTCCAGCAGCCGTTGCAACGCCGCACGCACGGCCCGATCCGCGACGTTGGCCACAGCCTCGGAGAAAGCGTCGTAGATCACCCGTTCGATGTGCGCCTGCGCGAGTTCGAGCAACGGCCCTTGCAAGCGGGTGAAGGCGGCCGCTGCATCGAGGCGCTCCGTCGTGAGCAGTCGGCGGATGCGACCGCCACTGTCGGAAAGCAGCGACCGCTCGCGCAGCAGGAAGCACGTGCGGAAGTCGGGAACGCGGACGCCCCGCGGCGCTTTCGGGCGTCCCCAGGGCGTCCGGGCGTTCCAGCGTGCGACCCCTTCGCCCATCAGCAGCCCAGCCAACTGCGCGGGTCGCAACTGGCCCAAGCGCTCCTTCCGCTCCGTCAAAAGATTTTTGGCCACCAAGAGCAAGAGGACGGTGTTATCCCCTTCGAACGTCGTGTAGACGTCGGTGTCGTCGCGGAGGGTGGCGAAACGGTTCACGGCGAGGTAGCCTTCGCCGCCGCAGGCTTCTCGACACGCCTGTAGGGTGCTTAGGTTGTTCCGGGTCGCGTACGCCTTCAGGCCGGCCGCCAACGTCTCCACGGGACGAGACGCCACGCCTTTGGCCTCTTCGTTGAGGGTGACCAAGCGTTTGACGGCAAAATCGATGGCGTACGCGTTGGCGAGCAGCGGCAACAAGCGCCGTTGGTGGGCCGGGTAGTCGAGGAGCAAGGTTTCCGGGCCTTTGGCGGGACCGAACTGCCGACGCCGCGCGCCGTAGCGCACCGCGATGGTAAGGCCTGCCTTGGCCACGCTGTTGGCGCTGGCGGCAATGCTGATGCGGCCGCTCACCAGGGTGCCGATGGTGGTGAAGAAGCGTGCGCCCGGGCTGGCGATCGGGCTGGCGTAAGTCCCGTCTGCCGCCACGTCCGCAAAGCGGTTCAGCAGCGCTTCCCGCGGAACCCGGACGCCGTGGAACCAGATCCGGCCGTTGTCGACCCCGTTCAGGCCCATCTTCGGGCCGTTGTCCTCGATGCGAACGCCTGGCCACAGGCGGCCGGCTTCGTCCCGGATGGGAACCACGAAGGCATGCACCCCATGGCGCTCACCCCGAGTTTCCAGTTGGGCGAAGACGGTGGCCAGGCGCCCGTGTTCGGCCGCGTTCCCGATGTAGTTCTTGCCGGCCGTGAACGACGGGCTTTCCAACACGAATTCTTGGGACGCGGCGTCGTACACGGCGAGCGTCTCAATCCCCTGCACGTTGGAACCGTGACCGATTTCGGTCATGGCAAAGCACCCGAGCAGTTTTGCGGTGGCGGCATCGGGAAGATACTTGCGGTGGTGCAGACCTGTGCCGAGGCGCTGGATGCTGCCGGCGAAGAGCCCGAATTGCACGCCCAGTTTGATGACGAGGCTGGGGTCGTGAAAGGAGAGCGTCTCAAACGCCGCCATGAATTTTGGCAGGTTCTCTTCGCCGCCCACCTCCTTCGGCATGAAAAGAGAGCCGATGCCCTCGGCGGCGATCCGGCGCGTCCAAGCGAGCACTTTGGCCCGGTAGGTCCCCAGGTCAGTCACGTCGGGCAGGTAGGCGAAGAACTCGTCGTGCAGCAGCTCCTTGACCCTCGCGCGGATCTCGGCGTGTTCGCCGTCCAGCAACCGTTGCAGTTCGGAGGGAGCAAACGACGGCGCGGGCCGCTCGACGGGCGGGTAGGTGAAGCGCTCGGGCCAGGCAGGTGGCGCCGGCAGGTTCGCGGGGGGTAGGGCGAGGTCAATCATGTGCGTTTCCGATGGGCTCCGCGCCGGCCACACGTCCCGAAACCCGGCCTTGGTGGGCGGCCGTCTCGACCAGGAGGTCGCATGGCTGAAAATGGCCGCCGAAGCGCCCGGCGAGTTGGCGCAGCCGATCGACTACCCTCGGCAAACCGACGGCGTCGGCATGGCGCAACGGCCCGCCGCGGAATGGCGCCCAACCGGTACCCATGATCATGCCGAAGTCGACGTCTTCCGGTTCGGCGACCACGCCCTCCTCCAGGCAACGCGCGCCTTCGTTCACCATCAGCAGCACGAGCCGGTCCTGCAGCTCGCGGGCATCTCCCGCCGGCCCGTTCCCGCCCTTGGTTCCGGCCAAAGCGGCATTCACGGTTTCCTTGCCGGACGCGTCGTACCGGTAGAAACCGCGGCCCGCTTTGCGGCCAAGCGAGCCCGCCTCGACCAAATGTCTGACCGTGTCGTCCAGCGGCGCCAAGTGCGGCACGCGCCGTGCGAGGTCGTCGGCCACATGCGTGGCGACGTCCAGACCGACTTCGTCCAGCAGCCGGAGCGGGCCCATGGGCATCCCGAACTGCAGCATGCAAGCGTCGATGGCTTGCGGCGGGTATCCGTCGCGGAAGGCACGGACCGCTTCCACCAAGTACGGCAGCAAAATGCGGTTGACGAGAAACCCCGGCCGGTCGGCTACCAGCACCGGCAATTTCCCGATGGCTTTGGCGAAGGCGAGGGCCGCCGCCACCGTCTCCGCGGAGGTCCGGGTGCCGCGCACGATTTCCACCAACTGCATGCGATGCACCGGATTGAAAAAGTGGATGCCCACGGCCCGTTCAGGGTGTTGCAGGCCGTCGGCGATGGCATCGATGGAAAGCGCCGAAGTGTTGGTCGCAAGGATCCGGCAAGCCGGTGCCCGCTGCTCCAAGGTGGCAAACACTTGGCGTTTGACCTCGAGCGCCTCCACGGCGGCCTCCATGACCAAATCCACCGTCCGGAGCGGGATAGGTTCAAACACCGGCACGATGCGATCAAAGCCGGCGCGCGCTTCGGCTTCGGTGAAGACCTTCCGCCGAACGCCTTCCCGGTAGAGTTTGGCGATCGCCTGCACGCCGCGGCCGAGCGGTTCCGGTCCGACGTCTTGGAGGATGACGCGCAACCCGCGGGAGCTGAGCCATTGCGCGATGCCCGCACCCATCAGCCCAGCGCCGACGACCACCGCGTGTTCCACCCGGGGCGGCGTCGGCGCTTCCACCGACGTTTTGTTTGGGCGGTGCTGCAGGTAAAACGCGCGGATGAGATTAGCCGC
>CAXUNV010000208.1:0-7954 GCA_964252355.1 uncultured Chthoniobacterales bacterium
GGGTAAAGGAACGCTCATGGGGTGTCTCGCGACGGTACGGGTTGGGCTCGCGAAGGGGGTCGAGGCGACCGGCCGGGATGCCGGGACCGACGGCTTCGGAGGCGCACCCTAGCGCCCCCGATTTTGACGGTCAACGGGTAAATGGGAAGGTGCCCAACGGGCCAGGAACCGCCGAAACCCCTCACGTTGAACCACTAAGAGCTCAGGCGCGCCCCGCCTTTTTCGTTGCGTCGGACCTCGTCTCCCTTATCTTCGATTCTCTTTATGGACGAGGAGTTGCAAGCCTTGGTTGACGCGGGGACGGTCGATGCCAAAACGGCGGCGGCCCTGGAGCGGCTACGCCCCGGCACGTATTGTTTCCACAAAAGCTGGGGCTTCGGCCAAGTGAAGGAGCTCAACGGTTTGGTGAACCAGATCGTCATCGACTTCCAAGCCAAACGGGCCCACCCCATGCAGCTGCAGTACGCCGTCGACACCTTGCAACCGCTCCCCGAGACCCACATCTACGTCCGCAAAACGCTGCACCCAGAAGAGATGCAGCGTCTCGCGCAGGACGCGCCGGAGGACCTGTTGGCCGTGGTGCTGGCCAGCTTCGACGGCAGAATCACGCAGGACGGGCTGCAGAAGGCCTTGGCACCCGAGGTGGTGCCGGAAGGCCAGTTCAAAAGGTGGTGGGAACACGCCAAAAAGGCGGTGCGTAAAAGCGGCCGTTTCACCCTGCCGGCCAAGAAGTCGGACCCCATTGTCCCGCGCGACCAGAGCGTCTCGCTCCAAGCGGAGCTGCTTCAAGCGTTTTCTCAGGCGCGCCAGCCAAAAGAGGCTTTGGGCGCGCTCGAGAAGGTGCTCAAGGATTTGGAGGGTTTCACCCCGGCGCAGCTGCAAGACCTCGTCACGCAGGCGGAAACCCTGGCCGGGCGGCACGCGCGGCTTAACCCGGCGTTGGCGGCGGAGTTGTTGTTGGGCCGCGACGAGCTCGTCCGCCAACGGCCGGGGCTGACGGCGGGCGAGCCGTCGGTGGCGGGACTGCTGCGCGACGCGGGCGGTCGTTTGGCGGAGTTGGCCGGGCGTTGCTTGGCGAGATGGAGCGCGCCTTTCCGGAAGATTGGGCCGACCGCCTGTTGAAGATCGTTCCTGCGGTGAGCTACCGTTTGGTGGGCGACATCGCCAAACTGTCGGAAGAGTCCGGGCACCTCGAGGAGTTCCGCCGTTACCTGATACGCGCCTTGCGCGAGCACTCGGTCACCTCCGACGTGCTCTACTGGCTTTGCCGGGAACGCACTTCGGCCTCCTACGCCGACTTGGTCCAACCGGAACTGCTGGCAGCCCTGCTTAGCACGGTGGAACGGGACCAATTCAACGAGAACCGGCGCAGCTCGAGACTGCACGACCTGCTTTTGGACGATCGGGAACTTATTCCCGACCTGCTCGCCCACGCCGACTCCAGCCAAGCGCGCGACCTGATGCGCCGCATGATGATGACGCCGGCCTTCGAGGAGTTGAACAAACGTTCCTTGCTCGCCCGCATGATCCGCGTCCATCCGGAACTTCAGGGCATGCTGTCCGGCGAATCGGAGATCCAGGAGGAGGCCTTGGTGGTGTCGTGGGGCAGCTTGCAGAAGCGCAAGGACGAATACGACGATCTCGTCGCGCGCAAGATCCCGGAAAACACGAAGGAGATCTCGGTGGCGCGCTCGTACGGCGACCTGCGCGAAAACTTCGAGTTCAAAGCCGCCAAGGAGATGCAGACCGTGCTGATGCGGCGCAAGGCGGAGTTGGAACAGATGCTGTCGCGGGCACGGGGCACGAGCTTCGAAAACGCCGACATCTCCCAAGTGTCGATCGGCACGACGGTAACCCTGCGCGAGGTGCCGAGCG
Organism: uncultured Chthoniobacterales bacterium; assembly: GCA_964252355.1. Classification (GTDB taxonomy): domain Bacteria; phylum Verrucomicrobiota; class Verrucomicrobiia; order Chthoniobacterales; family JAFAMB01; genus CAXUNV01. The sequence goes on from CAXUNV010000208.1 coordinate 1,876, forward strand.
GCGCGGTCTCGACGTACCACGTGATGGGCGCGTGGGACAGCGATCCGGAGCGGCGCATCCTTTCCTACCAAACCGCCTTGGGCCAAGCCTTGCTCGGTAAACGGCCCGGTGAGCGCGTCGAATTGCCCACCGAGAGCGCCCCGCGCACCGTCGAAGTGGTTTCCGTCGACCCGTTGGCGGTGTTGGAACCGGCGGACGCCACGGCTTGACCACGCGCTTCCCGGTCCGGCCTCGCGTGCGTCCCCTTGGGCCGGATCCCCGGGCCCCGACCTTCCCGCAACCACACCGAAAAACCTATGTCATTGACCGTCATTTCTGACCTGCGCGCGCGCCAAGTTCTCGATTCGCGCGGCAATCCCACCATCGAGGTCGACGTGGAGCTGACCGGCGGCGCCGTCGGCCGCGCGATCGTGCCCAGCGGCGCGAGCACCGGCGAACACGAAGCCTGGGAGTTGCGGGACGGCGACGCGGGCCGCTACGGCGGCAAAGGGGTCTTGACGGCCGTCGAGAACGTCGAACACAAGATCTCTGACGCGGTGGTCGGCATGGATGCCCTCGACCAGTTGGGCGTCGACGCGGCCATGGCGGCGCTCGACGGCACGCCCAACAAGCGCGAACTGGGCGCAAACGCCGTGCTGGGCGTCTCGCTGGCCGTGGCTCACGCCGCCGCTGCACAACTCGATTTGCCGCTGTTCCGTTATCTGGGTGGACCCAACGCGAAGGTGCTGCCGGTGCCGATGATGAACGTGATCAACGGTGGTGCCCACTCCGATGCGCCGATCGATTTCCAGGAGTTCATGATCGTGCCGAAAGGGGCGCCGACCTTCGCGGAGGCCCTCCGGTACGGCACGGAGATCTTCCATGCGCTCAAAGGGGTGTTGAAGGCGCGCGGGCTCTCCACCGCGGTGGGTGACGAGGGCGGTTTCGCCCCCAGCCTCGCGGGCGTCGAGGACACCCTCGACACGCTTTCGCAAGCCGTCGAGAAGGCCGGTTATCGCCTCGGCGACGAGGTGGCGTTCGCCCTGGACGCCGCTTCCAGCGAATTCTATGAGCCGTCCGCCAACCTTTACGTCTTCAAGAAATCGGACGGCTCGAAGCGGACCGCCGACGAACTGGTCGCGCTTTACCAGAACCTGTGCGCGAAATATCCCATCGTTTCCATCGAGGACGGCTGCGCCGAAAACGATTGGGACGGCTGGAAGAAGCTGACCACGGCGCTCGGTGCCACCGTGCAACTGGTGGGCGACGACCTCTTCGTCACCAACGTGGAGTTCCTGCGGCGCGGGATTGAGGCAGGCGTGGGCAACTCCATCTTGGTGAAGGTCAACCAGATCGGCTCGTTGACGGAGACGTTGGACGCGATTGAACTGGCGAAGGAGAACCGGTACACGGCCGTCATCAGCCACCGTTCCGGCGAGACGGAGGACACCACCATCGCCGACATCGCGGTCGCGACCAATGCCGGCCAGATCAAGACCGGATCGCTCTCCCGGACCGACCGCGTTGCGAAGTACAACCAACTTCTCCGGATCGAGGAGGAACTTGGTGACAACGCCCGATACGGCGGTAAACTCCGCTGAGTGAGCGCCGCCTACGACGATTACGAGCCGCCGCGCGACTATTGGCTGCGCGGGTTGTTGAACCGCCTTTTGCACCTGTTGGTCGTGCTGGCGGTGGCGATCTTGCTGGTCTGCTGGTTTCTCCCGCTCCTGCGCGAGCGGCAGAAGCAACACGCGGCGGTAGATGATCTCAAGCGGCAAGTGGAGCAGCAGCGCACGCTGCTGAACCGGCAGACCAAGCGCCTGAACCTCCTGCAGGGCGACCGCAGTTACCTGGAGCTTTTGGCGCGTGACAAACTCGACCTGCAAAAGCCGGGCGAAAGCATCTTCCGCCTCGATCAGTCAGCCGACGGCAAACCGTAGCCGAAGGCGGTTCCGGGTTAGGGGTTCCGGGTTCCGCGTGTCGAGCCGGGACCCACGGGTGACCCGGTGGGGCGAAAACCCGGCCGGCGGCATCGGGCTGCCCTGGTGTTCAAGCACCGCCGGGCGGTTTGAGCCGGCAACCTTACCTTGGTGGCCGCCACCAACCCGCTCGGGCGGCGGGTCCTTTCCTCGCCTTGCCCCACCAAACCTCACGCGTGGGCTGCCGTTCACGCCAAACGTCAAACCGCGAACGTCGTACGCCGCACCCTCCGTCAACCAGGGACGAGGGACGGGTGACACGCAACGACTCTCCCCGGCTTCCGGCTTATGGCTTCCGCCGGCCTTCCCTCCACCCCGCCACCGCCTCCGCGTACACCGACTCCAGCCGCCCGATCTGCACTTCCTGACTCCACTCCTGCCGCACCCGACGGGCCGCCGCCCGGCGCAGGCGGGACCAGAGTGCCACGTCACCACAAATGCGCCGCAAGGCCGCGGCCGCGGCGGCGGCGTCGCCTTCGGGGACCAATAAACCCTCTTCACCATCCGTCACCGCCTCTGGAATCCCGCCGTGCACCGTGGCTACCACCGGCAAACCCGAAGCCATGGCCTCGAGCATCGAGTTCGGCACACCCTCTTGGTTGGCGTCCGGCGTCACCTCGCTCGGGTGCAGGAAAATGTGCGCACCCTCGTACAGCTCGCGCAAGCCTTCCTGATCCAAGAAACCCGCGAACCGGACGCGGCCCGCCAGACCCAACCCGTCCGCCAAGCGGCCGAGCTCGTCCCGCAACGGGCCGCTGCCGGCGATGGTGAACGTCGCGTTCGGCCGGTCGGCGGCGAATGCGGCGAACGCCCGCAGCGCGGTCGGCAGACCCTTCTTCGGCACCAGCCGGCACGCCTGCACCACATGCCACGCGCCCTCGTCCGGCGGCGAGCGATCAACTTCGGGGAAGTCGTGCGACGGCACGCCGGTGCGGTTGAGGCGAATCTTCGCCGGGGGACACCCCAGCTCGACGAGCCGGCGTTCGATGGAGCGACTCCGGACCAGCAGCAGGGCGCACGCCGCAAACGCCGCCCGCAGCCGCCCGAGGTAGCCCTTTTCGGAGGGACGGTCCTGCACGTCCATGCCGTGGAAGGAGAGCACCGTCGGCCGATCCCAAACCTGCAGCAACGGCAGCAGGTGAACGCCGGTGTTACCGAAATAGACGTGCATCAGATCAGGATCGCGCTTGATCAAGATCCGCCGCAACGCCTCGTACTCTCCGCGGTAGACCAGCGGCGGTTCACGGCGCAGGTACTTTCCCACGGCCCGAACCCACGGGGCGACGCGCGGCGAACCGAGCTGTTCCACGTCCGGAAACGGGTACATCCCGGCGTTCTCCCGGTATTTGGCGATGACGAAAGTGCGCACCCGGCGAAACCCGCACACCTGACGGTAGACGTGCCGCATCTCGAGCTTCAGAAAATGCGTGCAGTAGCTGGCGACGAGCAAGCGGCCGTCGCCCGCGCCTCCCTGCGCCAAGGTCTTGAGCTCAGCCTTCGCGTCAACGTTGGGCAAGGAACTTCTCCAAAGTCTGCACCAACGCCGGGATCCCCTCCCCACGCTCGGCCGCGACCGGCACGATCGTCCGGTCGGGAAAGCGGGCCCGCAGCGCCGCCAAATGCTCTGCCGCGCCGGGCAGGTCCATCTTGTTCGCCACCACCAACCAGGGCCGTTGGGAAAGCGTCGGGTCGTACAGGTCCAGTTCACGACGGAGCTGACCCAGGTCTTCGAGCGGGTTACGCCCCTCGCTACCCGCCGTGTCGAGCACAAAGAGGAGCAACTGGCACCGGACGATGTGGCGGAGGAAATCGTGCCCCAACCCCACGTTGCGGTGGGCGCCTTCGATCAGGCCGGGGATGTCCGCCACGGTCGCGCGCGCGTAATTGGCGAATTCCAAGACGCCGACGATCGGGTGCAGCGTCGTGAACGGGTACGGTGCCACCTTCGGGTGCGCCGCGGAGAGTTTGCCAAGCAAGGTGGACTTGCCCGCGTTTGGGTACCCCACCAACCCGGCGTCGGCGATGGTCTGCAACTCGAGCAAGAAATCGCCCTCCTCGCCCGGCTCACCCTCCGTGTACTGGCGCGGCACGCGGTTGCGCGAACTTTTGAAGTGCACGTTGCCCTTGCCGCCGGCGCCACCACGGCAAAGGACGAACTCCTGGCCGGGTGCCCGCAGGTCGGCCAGGAGCTCGCAAGCCCGCGGATCGATGGGCGCTTTCGCCGGCCGTCGCCCCTCATCCTCCGGGTCAGACTCGTCCGCCACCGTCACCGTCGAGCTCTCCGGAACCCGGTAGATCACCGTGCCCACGGGCACTTTGTAGGTGGTCCCGGCGCCGGCGCGCCCGTACATGTTCTTGCCCATCCCATGCTCGCCGCGCTTGGCGCGGAGCAGCGGCTGGTAAAAGAAGTCGACCAGATTGTCCTTATGCACGTCGGCCTGCAGAATGATGTCCCCGCCCCGACCGCCGTCGCCGCCGTCCGGTCCGCCCCGCGGCACGAACTTTTCGCGGCGGAAACTCACGCAGCCGTTGCCGCCGTCACCCGCCTTGGCGTGAACCCGAATCTGGTCGACGAACACCATCGCCTGGAGTGCCTCCGCCGGGACCCTCAGGCCTTCCGGTTGGCCAAAAGGTCCGCGTACAGGTTTTTGGTTGCCGCGGCGATCGCGTGCCAGCTGAACTTGTCCACCGCACGGGCGCGCCCGGCTTTTCCGAAGCGCGTCTGCAGGTCGCGGTCGCGCATCACGACGTTGATCTTGTCGGCGAGGTCGCGCGCGAACCGTTCGGGGTCAAGCGCCTCAAACGGGCTTTCCTTCGCCTGCTCGAGCGGCACGAGAAACCCGGTCTCGCCGTCCACGACCACTTCTTTGATGCCTCCGACCGCGGACGCGACGACGGCGGTTTCGCAGGCCATCGCCTCCAAGTTGATGATGCCGAACGGCTCGTAAATGGAAGGGCAGCAAAACACGCCCGCGTGCGAGTAGAACTGGTAGACGGCCTCTTTGGGCACCATCTGCTCGACCCAGATCACCCCGGAGCGCTTGGACCGGGCGCGCGCCACCGCGGCCTGCATCTCTACCGCGATCTCCGGCGTGTCGGGCGCACCCGCGCAAAGCACGACCTGGAAGCCGGGATCCATGTACTGGATCGCGTTGACCAAGTGAATGATGCCTTTCTGGCGAGCGATGCGGCCGACGAAGAGCACGTAAGGCTCTTTGGGATCAACGCCGTAGCCCTCCAAAAGGTCCGTCCGCGAGGTCGGCTGGTACTCGTTCGGATCGATGCCGTTGTAGATGATCCGGATGCGCTCCTGGGGCACGTTGAACAGGCGCAGCACGTCGTCCTTCGTGCCTTGCGACACCGCCACCACCGCGTCGGCCATTTCGATGGCCGTCTTTTCCACCCAGACGCTGAAGTCGTAGCCGTGGCCGAGTTGCTCCCGTTTCCAAGGGCGCAGCGGTTCCAGGGAGTGAATCGTGATGACCAGCGGAACCCCGTAATTGAGCTTGGCCAAGATACCGCCCAGGTGCGTGTACCAGGTGTGGCAATGCACGACGTCCGCATCGATGCCGACGGTGTTGAAGTCGAGGCAGCGTCGGGCCGCCGCGAAAATCCCCTGCAGGTTCTTCGGGCAGGCAAATTTCGAGCCATCCACAGGGAACCCGCGGACCGTCAACCCCGGCGATTCGACCGCTTGGTTGCCGAAGGCTCGCACCTCCACTTCCATCAACTCGGCCAACTGGTGGCTTAGGTAGTCGACGTGCACGCCGGCTCCGCCGTAAATGGTCGGCGGGTATTCGTTGGTCAGGAAAAGCGTTTTCATGGTCAGAAGAACCCTTCTTGGGGGGCGCCTCCTAACCTGACCGGCCCACTGGCATTATCAAGTCGTTCGCACTCCGGCGGTCAGGGGAGGGCCGATGCTCGGACGCTGCGCGCATCGCAGATGGCAGATGGTAAAAGGGAGAGACATCCCCGGCGGAGCCGCCTGGCTTTAAGGGGAGCCCTCCCTTCGGTTCCGGCAAAGCCGCCCCACGATGGTCCCGACGTGTGGCGGGGTGGCCCGCCCGCAGCCGCTGCGCTGTGCGGCGGTGGCCTCCCTCGCCCCCGGAGGTCCGCGC
>CAXUNV010000209.1:0-3415 GCA_964252355.1 uncultured Chthoniobacterales bacterium
CCTGCGCACGGCCCCAAAGGTCACGCCGCGCAACAGGTGACCGCGCAGCAGGAAGGTGAAGATCGTCACCGGTAGCAGGAACAGCACGGCCCCGGCCGCGATGGTGGTCCAATCGACCAAGCCGGAGCCGAGTTGAGACGGGATGTAGGGCGGGGCGGTCTGCGCCCTCCGGCTGGTCATCATCAAGGCAAAGGCGTACTCGTTCCACGCGGTGATGAAGCAGAAGACCGCCGTCGCGGCGATGCCGGTGGCGGCTTGCGGCAGGACGATCTTGAAGAACGCCTCCAGGCGCGTGTAGCCGTCCACCAGGGCCGCCTCCTCGTACTCTTTCGGGATTTCGTCGATGAACCCCTTCATGATCCAGACCGAGAACGAAAGGTTGAAGGCGGTGTAGAGGAAAATCAGGCCCAGGTGCGTGTCGACCAACCCCGCCGCCCGGTACATCAGGAACATCGGGATGGCCACCACCACCGGCGGCAGCATCCGGGTCGACAGGATAAAAAAGAGCCAGTCGGCTTCTCCCGGCATCTTGAAACGCGAAAAGCCGTACGCGGTGAACGTGCCCATGCTCACCGCCAGAAACGTGCTGGTCACGGCGATGAGCACGCTGTTGATGAACCGTCCGACGTACCCGGAAGTGGCGATGCGTCCCCGGTCATCCCGGATGAAGCGTTCGCCCTCGTTCTGCACCGCACGCTCCCACCATGGCACCTTGGCTTGCTCCTCCGGCGTCAGGTCCCCGCGCCGCTGGACGCGGGACGTGAACAGTTTGATGAACGCCGTCACTTGCGGCCGGAAGAGCACCGTCGGCGGGACCGTGGTCGCGTCGGCGCGGGCCTTGAAGGCAGTGGAGGCGATCCAGTAAAGCGGGATCATGGTCAGCACCAACGCCGCCACCAGCAACGCCAGCGCCACGGCGTTCCACAACCTTTTCCCCTGCGACTCGACGATCGCCACCCTCAGCGCTCCTTCACTTTGTTCAGGTACTTGACGTAGATGTTGGTGATGGCCAACACCGCCAGCAGTACGATGTAGGCAAGGGCGCACGACAAACCCGTCTGCCACTCCTGAAACGCCAACTTGTAAAGCTTGATCGCCACCAGTTCCGTCTCGTCCAGGCTGGCCATGATGAAGGCGATGTCGAAAGTCTTGAACGCCTCCATGGTCCGGAAGATCACCGCGATCAGCAGCAGCGGCGCCACCAACGGCAGGGTGATTCGACGGAAGACAAACCAGGGCGAGGCGCGGTCGATCGCCGCCGCTTCGTAGAGGGAAGGCGGGATGGCCGAGAGCCCGGCCAAGCAGAGTAACATCACGAAGGGCGACCACATCCAGATGTCCGTGATGGCGATGGCGTAAAGGGCGACGTCGGGGTCGGACAACCACTCCATGCCCTCCAAGTGGAGGAGGTAATTGACGATGCCCCAAGACGGGCTGTAGAGCAGTTGCCAGAACAGGCCCACGACGGCGGGCGACATCATCATCGGCAGCATCAACACCGTGGTCAGCACCCCTTTGCCCGGGATGGCGCGGTTCAACAGCAGCGCCAAGCCAAATCCCACCACCACTTGGCCGGTGACCGACACCAGCACGTATTTGGCGGTGATGGTGAAGTTGTTCCAGACCGCCGGATCGCTCAGCAGTTCCTCATAGTTCTGCAACCCGACGAAGTGGGCGGGGCGGTTAGCCGTCGCCCGGTAATCGGTAAACGAGAACCCGAGCGAATAGAGCAACGGGAAGATGTTGAAGATGATGAGGAACGCAATCGTCGGGATGATGAACCAATTGCGGATGGCTAGGTCGGAGAGACCTTGGCGATAGGCCGGACCGGCGGGACGGGTCATGGGAATTTACAGCATCTCGGTCGGCCATCGGTGGAACCCCGCCGGTTGGCCACCGCGAGCGCCGCCCGCCGACGTGGCAACGTCCGCGGGCAGCTAATGGCCGGTCGTTTACTTCGGGCTCGCGTAACCCGCCTTTTTCAAGATCGACGACCAATCCTTGGTCAAGCCGTTCAACGCTTCTTCGGCCGTGCCGCGGTTCGCGACGATGTACGGGTGCCACCGCTTGTTGGCCGCCGTCAGCATCTCGGCGTACTCCGGGATGGTCCAGAAATCCTTCACCATGAACATGGATTGGTAGAACGCCTCGTTGTAAGGCGTCGCCTTCCGAAACTCTTCCGAGGAAAGGATCTTGGCGTCGCAGGTGTAGCCGCCCAACTCGCCCCATTTGCGTTGCACATCCTCACGGATAAACCACTCCAAAAATTTGTAAGCCAAATCCCGCTTCTTCGAATAACTCACGATCGAAATGCCTTGGCCGCCCAGCGCGGCGAACCGTTTGCCGGTCGGTCCGGCCGGCATCGCGAAGTAACCCGTAACGTTCGCGTAACGGTTCGTCGCCGGGTTGTTCAAAGCAGGGAAGAAGGCGAAGAAGTTCATGCTCATCGCCACCAATCCCTCCGAAAACGCCTGGTTGGCCTCTTGGAAGAACGCCTTGCCCCAGTCCGGCGGACAAAAGCTGTAGAGTTCCTTGTAAAGTTTGAGCCCGGCCACGGCTTCCTTCGAGTTGGTGATGCCCTCGACCTTGTTCGTGCTGTAGTCGCCCATGTCGCCGCCGTAGCCGAAGATGGTGTTCATCACGCCCATCGTCAGCGCGTCGTAGGAGTTGTCCGTGTAAACGGTCAGGCCGTAACGGTGCTCTTTCGGACGGTGGAAAAACTCGGCGATGTCCCGCAGTTGCGCCCAGGTTTTCGGCACGGCCAGCTCATAGCCGTACTTCGCCTTGAAGGCTTCCTTCTCCTTCGGGTCTTCAAACCAATCTTTCCGGTACGCCCAACCGTTGGCGTCACCTTCCAAGGGAATCGCCCAAAAATGGCCGCTCTTGCCCGGGTACTCCGCGTAGCCGACGACGGTCGCCGGCGCCATCTTCTCCGCGACGTGATTCTTGTTGAAAAAATCGGTGAGCTCGACGTAGTGCCCGGCGGTCGAACCGGCACCTAACCATTGCGAATCGCCGACCACCAAGTCGTAGGCGTCGCCGTGCGCGGTCCATTCCTGGAACGCTTTGGTCTGGAAATCCGCCCACGGCGTGGTCTCGACGACCACTTGGGTCCCGGTCTCCTTCTGAAAATCCTTCACCAACTCCTGCAGGTAGTTGGCCGGGTCCCATTGCGCCCACAAAATGGTGAGTTTTTCCTGGGCTTGCGCGACCGTGCTGAGCGCAAAGAGCACGGCCACAACCAGCGCAGGATGCATCCGCGTAGTCATGTGACGGGGTTTCTAAAGTTCAAGGTTAGGGGGAACGCTGCCACCGGCGCCCGGGCGTGAACCCTGCCGCGGCATTGCCACATAACTACACCGGAGAGCGGTGCGCCGTGTCAAGACGTTTGCGAGAGATGAGACGCATCCAGGGG
>CAXUNV010000209.1:3469-7894 GCA_964252355.1 uncultured Chthoniobacterales bacterium
GGCGTCCCGCCCGTTTCCCCTTTGGCCTTTGCCCTTTGGCCTGCTTGGCCTGCTTCAGAGCGCCCAAAGCCGCTGCAGCGCGCCGCCCTCGCCGCCCACGGGGTCGCGGGACGGCAATGGCAATCCCGCGAGGTTGCGGTCAGCCGCCGGTCGGTCGCCCGGCGTGCCGCGCAACAGGTCCCAACGCCGGCCATCCGGGTACGCGCCAACCACGCCAAAGCCAGCGTCGGCGCGCACGCACTGGTGCGCCAGTCCGGCCGGGATCACCAGAACGTCCCCCGCCCGCACGACGAAGTCTCGACCGACGTCCGGGCCGCCGAGGTGCAGCGTCGCCGACCCGCCCGAGACGCCCAGCACCTCGTGGCTGGTGCTGTGGTAATGGTGGAACGGGTAGACGCCGTTTCGCCACGAATTGGTCCACCGGTTTTCGGCAAAACGCTCCTCCCAGGCCCCCGCCAAGTCGTCCCCTTCCAACCGGCCACGGTACACCAGCAGGGGAAACCGCCCGCCGTTCGGAAAAGTGCCATCGTCTTCGAAATGAAACGTCTCGGGGTCCATGGCCTTTCCTTCGCCCCTGCCACCGGCGGCGGCGGTGGCCAGCGTCCGCCGACACAGGAGCGCGCCGATGGCCCACAACCCCGCTTGGATCGCACGACGCCGAGAGCGCATGCCCGACCCTACCCCATCCTCACCGCCTCGCCACCTTCCATGGCGCAGAACGCGTCGTTGTAAGCCGCGGCGATCTCTTCAGAGAACGCCACAAAGATGACCGCTTAGACGGACGGCGCCGCCTCCAAAAACCGAGAAACCTCCCGCATGGCCACGTCCGCGGCTCGCGCCACCGGGTAACCGTCCAACCGCGTGATGTCACCCCTCTCCAACCGCATGCGCTCGCTCATGGAACGCACTTTACACGAGGCGCGGCTGCCGGACGGAGCGAGAACCCGCCGGCGACCCGGTGGGGCGAAAACCCGACCGGCGAAACGGGGCGACCATCGCCGGACGATGCCCGCCGGGCGGTTTGAGCCGTCGCGGCCTGACCTTGCGGCCCGCATCCACCCCGGCGGTGGCTCGCAGGCGTCGGGTCATGTGCCTCGCCTTGCCCTACCACTCCGCAATCCGGAACCCCTAACCCGCAGCGCGGAACCTTTCCCTCACTTCACCCGGACCTCCTCAACCGAGAGTTCGTCCTCTTCGTCGTACGATTTGACCCGGTCGGCCGTGACCTCGTCGAGACGGAAAGGCCGCAGGTCCCCTTCGTCGTACTCCTCGAAGTACTTGCCCTTGGCCACAAACCAATGGCCGTGATACTCCGCCGGTTTCGGCTGCGCGTCCGACGTCACATGGATCGTCATGGCCCCGTCACCGCGCCGTTCGATGACCCAATGGAGGTTGCCCGCGTTGCTGCCCCGCCACGTGCCGACCAAGCGCGCGTCCACCTTGCGCTCCGCCGGAGCGGGCGTGGGGGTTGCCGTGTAGGCGGGCGTCGCTTCGCTGAACGGGTCGGTCAGGGCCGTCCGGTGCGTCGCCCCAGACTTCATGAGCACAGGCAGAAAGACGAGCGCCAAGATGAGGTACGTCAGGAGGATGCTCGAGAGCGCGCCGCCCGGGCCGCTGAAGGTGAACAAGGCAAACAGGTAAGCCAACGGGTGACGCTCCGCCCGCGGCACCGGTTGGTTTGCGCGCACGGCGACGAGGTTCGACACCCGCTGCGCCGCCGTCGGGTAACCCGAAAGCAGTTCGTGCCAGGAAACGAAAAACCCGCGGTCGCTCCGGTACTGGCGCGAAAAGCTCTCTGCGGAAAACTTGGGGGCGAACGCTTGGCCGCCGGAAAGGATGAGCAACGCGCGGATCGCCCCGGCCAAGTCGCCGGAGGCAAACGCGCCGTAGCGGTCGCAGGTCGCTTCGCACGCCCGGCTGTATGCGTTCCCGATCAGCGGCAACAACCGGCCCGGGAGCAGGAGCAGGTGCTTGGTCAGGTGCTTGCGTTGGAGGTGGCCGATCTCATGTCCCAAGACGAAGCGTATTTCCGGGGAGTCCGGGCCGCAGGCCTCCAGGTAAGAGGAGAACACCGCCACAAAGTTCCGCTTCAGAAAGCGGGTGGCGAACGCGTTGAGCAACCCGCCCGACTGGACGATGAAGAGGCGCGGCACCTCCGCAAGCCCGAGCGTCCCGCAGACGTTCATTAACGTCGCGTGCAACTCCGGCACTTGCGTCGGGGTAACCTCGACCGATTCGGCGCCGAGCCAGACAAAAAAGCCGATGATGGCCCCGTAGAGCAGGCCGACGATCGAGACGACGACCACTGCCCAGACCAGGAGGGAGAAGACCAGCAGGATGCGGTAGTAGGTGCGCTCGCGCGGGTCGACGAGCGTTTCCTTGGTCAGAGAGCCGAAACTTTCTTGGGTCAGGGTCATGCGCGAAGGGTTTTCATAACGGCCGGTGCCGTTCCGCACAACGTCCATCGACGCCGGGCCGACGGCCTTGAGCAGACCAAAGCGGACCGTCGCCCCTTCCAAACCTTGGCAATCTTGGGCAATCCCGGCGATCTTGCGCCATCCACACCGCACCCACCCGCTGTCCCGAACGCCTGACGTCGACGTCGCCGCCCGGCCGACCCTTGTTGGTCTACGACGGCGACTGCCATTTTTGCCGGCGTTGGGTCGGGCGCTGGCAACAAATCACGGGTGCCGTCGCCGACTACGCGCCCTACCAAGCGGCGGCTTGCCGCTTTTATCCGGACGTGCCGGTCTCCTCCTTCCAAGAAGCCGTCCGTCTGATTGAGCCGGACGGGCGCGTTTCCGGTGCCGCCCAGGCGGTTTTCAGGCTCTTGGCGTTGGCTCCCGGCAAGGTCAACGCTTTACCCTGGTCGGCTTACCGCCGGGTGCCTGGATTTGCCCCCGTCACCGAATGGGCGTACCGGCAGGTTGCCACCCACCGAGAGTTTTTCTCCGTCGCCACGACCGCGCTCTGGGGTGTCGACGACGACGCCGTCCGGCGCCCCACCTACGCGCACGCCCGCCGGTGGTTCCTGCGCGCGTTGGCGCTGGTCTACCTCATCGCGTTCGCCTCGTTTTGGGTCCAAGCCGATGGGTTGATCGGCGAACGCGGCGTTCTGCCGGTCGTTCCCTGGCTTTCCCGGGTGCACGCCGCGTTCGGGGCTGACGCCTACCGGCTTTGCCCGACGCTCCTCTGGTTGCACCCTAGCGATGGGTCAGTGCACGCGTTGTGCGCCGCCGGCGTCGTCTTTTCCCTTGGGCTGATGGCGGGCGTCGCCCCTTGCGCCTGCCTCCTCGCGCTCTGGGCCCTCTACCTTTCGCTCACCGTCGCGGGCCAGACTTTTCTCGATTTCCAATGGGACCTGCTCCTCTTGGAGACCGGCTTGGTGAGCGTTTTCTTCGCCCCGCTGCACCTTTGGCCGCGCCGGCGCCCCCCGCCGCCCCCGCCTTGGGTCGCCCATTTTCTCCTGCAGTTGCTTCTGTTCCGCCTGATGGTGATGTCCGGCGTCGTCAAACTCACCAGCGGCGACGTCTCTTGGTGGAACGGCTTAGCGCTCCACTACCATTTTGAAACCCAACCACTCCCGACACCGCTGGGTTGGTGGGCGCACGCGGCATCCCCGGGGCTGGAACACGCCGCCGTCCTGATTCTCCTCGTCATCGAGATCGTCTGCCCGTTCGCGTTGTTTGCTCCCCGACGCCTCCGGCTACTCGGCGCGGCCGGCTTGATGGCGCTCCAGATCCTCATCGCCGCCACCGGCAACTACGGCTTTCTCAACCTGCTCACCTTTAGCCTCTGCCTGCTTTCGATTGATGACGCCGTCTGGCCGTTTCGGCAGGGGCGCAGCATTCCCACTGCCGCGGTGGCCATGCAGCCGGCACCCCGCGCGGCGCGGTGTCCCCGCGAATGGCCCCGCTGGGTGCTCTGGCCCGTTGCCGCGCTTTCCGTGGTGTTCAGCGTGCCCCTGCTCTGGGCCGCACTTTATCCCGAGGCCGCACCGCTGCCGGTCCTGCAACCGGCCCTGGACTACCTCTCCCCATTCCGCTCGTTCAACGGCTACGGCCTGTTCCGGGTCATGACCACCACCCGGCCTGAAATCGTCATCGAAGGCAGCCGCGACGGCGTCACTTGGGTGCCCTACGCCTTCCGTTGGAAAGTCGGCGACGTGCGGCGGGCGCCGCCCGTCGTCGCGCCTTACCACCCGCGCCTGGACTGGCAGATGTGGTTTGCGGCACTCGGCGCGCCGCAGGAGTCGCCCTGGTTCACGTCGCTCCTGCAACGGCTGCTGGAGGGGTCACCGCCGGTGTTGCGCCTTTTGGAGGCCAACCCGTTCCCTGACGCCCCGCCCCGCTACATCCGAGCCCACCGTTTTCTCTACCACTTCACCTCGCCCACCGAACGCCGCGCCACTGGGGACTGGTGGAC
>CAXUNV010000210.1:0-4818 GCA_964252355.1 uncultured Chthoniobacterales bacterium
AGCGTGACTTGCCCAAACCGGCTTCCCCCACCACGAGCACCACTTGACCCATGCCCTCTTGGGCTTGTTCCCAGCGGGACCGCAGCAAAGCAAACTCGGCGTCACGGCCCGTCAGCGCGGGGAGCGGAGCCTCGTCAGGCGAACCGGTCTCTAAGCGACTGGAGGGCTCGGGCATGCTGCGCAAACCATCAACCCGTTCGAGCGGTTTCGAGCTACCAAGATGTTTGATACGATTCACAGAAGAGTTCTGAAGAAAGAAGCAGAACCCGAGACCTCCGCGCACGACGCGCCCCAACCCGCTTTCAGCCGGTCACGCGTCCTTTCTGCACACGGCCTCCTTATCGGAATATCCCCAGCCCATAACCGCTCAGCCGGATGGCCGCCGTCAATCACAAAACGAAGGGTGCGGAACGATTGCTACCGGAAGGTTTGTCAAGGGTGGTGAGGAAGTCTGCACCTGCACCGACGGGCCGTTTGGCGGGGCCAGGGGAGCGCGGGCGTCCCCGCCCATTTTCGGCCGCAAGGGCCCCTTAAGTTAGCGCGCGCACGGAGGTCCCCGCCTATCCCGGAGCTGGGCAGGCGCGGAATCGCCCCACCGACGGATGGACATCGTTCGTTGAACGATGGGTAGGGCGAGACAACGCCTGCGAGATCCCGCCAGGACGGAACCACGCAAGGTCTGCGCCTGCGGAATTTTGCCAATCTGCACGGGGATAAACCCACTGCCCTGGGCTGGGTTCGGCCTTTGGCAGACGGGGCGTCTACCCCACATCGCCGCTCGCGGGTACCGTCTTGGGGCAGCTTTCGCCGAGGGCTTCGGCGCGGTTAGGCGGGGAACCTCGCCTGACGCAACTGAACAAATGCTTCCCAGATGCAACTCCGTGGCGTTCGGGCTGAGCGCGATCCCGTTCGCCATGGCCAAGCGAGGCAGCACGGGCGGTCGCCAGCCCCATGCCGGAACCAGCCCCGGTGACGAGCGCGACCTTGCCAGTAAAATCAAGGGTGTTGTTCATCAGTAGTTTTCGTTGGGTTGAGTTGCGAGGCAGCCTGGGTCGGAGACAGAAGTCCTCAGGATGCCGCCGCCGCTTGGGTCTGCCGTCGCGTTGCTTCTCCTCGCCCTAGCACTCAGGACCCCACCACATCATAGCGGATCCAGAGAGTGTGGTTTGCTCGTTGCTCCACCGCCTTGAGCCGCAGGGGGACGGCACGACCATTGGACAAGCCCATGCCGTCGAAGGTGGCCGCGATGTCGCGGCGTCCATCGATGCCGGGCACCAGCAGGAGGCTCACCTCGTCGACGAGGCCCGCCTGGAGGAACGCCCCGTTGATGTGGCCGCCGCCCTCGAGCAAGAGGGTGCGGATGCCGAAACGCTCGCCGAGCAAATCCATGGCTTTGTCGAGGTCCACCGAGGATGCGCCGGCGACGATGTAAGAGACGCCGTTGTCCCGGAGCATGGACAGGTAATCCGCCGGGACCTGCTCGCTCAAGAGGCAGACGAGGTGGTCGCCGCGCAGGTCGCCGCTCGTCCAGCGCAGCTTGCCGCGCGTGTCCACGCAAACCGCGTAGGACTCGGCTCGGCGGGCGACGTGGACCGGCTGCGGACCGGCGGGGGTGTGGTTCGCGGACGCGAAAGGCTCGTCGTCGTCGAGGATCTCCTGCATCGTGGCGCGACCGCAGAGCCAGGCGTTGCTCTCGAACCGTTCGCTGGTCGCTTCGTACTCGCCCTCGGTCGTGACCGCGTCGAGCGCGTCGCCGTCGGTCCTCCCGTCGACGGACGAAAGCATGTGGCAGATGATGTAGGGTTTCATGATGGGTCTGCTTAGGTTGGAGCGGATCGGAGAGACTGCGCACCGTCCGGGCCGCTCCCTGGCTCACTCCAACTCGACGGTGATTTTCGCCGATGACGATGAACATCCTCACACCGTTCGGCCGCCGTCGACGACCAGCGCATGGCCGATGGCAAAGGCAGCCGAGTCCGGACAGAGCCAGAACACGGCGCTGGCGATTTCTTCCGGCTCGCCCCAGCGTCAGCACGGTCCAGACGAGGCAATTTCTAGCGGGTTTTCTCCTCTTGGTTGGGCGGCTTTCTCCCGACGGGTGACCTCACTCAGATCCTTCCAAGCGCCTTCGGACGCCCCACTCCCTCACGGCCGCAGCAACGCCTTGATGGCGCGGCGTTCGTCCATCGCGCGGTAACCCTCGGCCACTTGATCCAGCGGTAGCGTCAAATCGAAGACTTTACCGGGGTCGATCTTCCGATCCAGCACCAGCTCGATCAGGTGGGGCAGGTAGCGCCGCACGGGCGCGGGGCCGCCGTGGAGGTGAACGTGGGCGAAGAACAGCCCCTCGCCGTTGAGTTCCACCCCGTGCGGGACGCCGACGTAGGAGACGTGGCCGCCCTTGCGCGTGCAGTGGATGGCCTGCATCATCGACTGCTGCGTGCCGACGCACTCCAGCACCGAATCGGCGCCGACGCCCTTGGTCATTTCCATGACGCGGGCCACGCCCTCGTCGCCGCGCTCGGAGATCACGTCGGTCGCACCGAACTCGCGGGCAAGTTGTTGGCGCTTCTCGTGGCGGCTCATCGCGACGATCCGCTCGGCGCCCATTTGCCGGGCCGAGAGGACGCCGAGCAACCCCACCGCGCCGTCGCCGACGACCACCGCGGTCGACCCCGGCCGGACGTTGGCCGCGTCGGCGGCGAACCAACCGGTGCCCAGCACGTCCGAGGTGGTCAGCAGGCCGGGTACGAAATCCTCCGACGGCACCTCCGGCGTGGGCACCAGCGTCCCATCCGCCAACGGCACGCGGAGCGCCGGCGCTTGCGCCCGGCTCATGAACTCGCGCTGCATGCACGAGGACGGGTAGCCGTACCGGCAGTTGGGGCAGGTGTTGTCGGAGGTGGCAAATGAGCCGACCACAAATTGCCCCGGCCGGATCGATCGAACCGCGCGGCCCACCTCCTCCACGGTGCCGCAGTATTCGTGGCCCATCGGCGTGGGCCCGTCCATCGGCTGAAGCCCGCGGTAGGGCCACAAGTCCGACCCGCACACGCACGAGGCCGCCAGCCGGATCACCGCATCCGTCGGCTCGACGATCTTCGGCGTTTCGCGGTCCTCAAAGCGGACGTCGCCCGGGCCGTAGAGAACGGTTCCTTTCATGGTCTATCTCCTGCAAATGATGCACCCAGTTTTCCGGTAGGGCTTGTCCGGCGGACTCACGGCGTCCAGCGGGCAGGTCTTCTCCTTCAGGTAGGTCAAGCCGGCCATGAACCGCTCCGCGGTCGCTTGGTCACCCGAGACGTAAGGGCGTCGCGAACGCTGGTGGCGTAAACAGCCAGGCTCGGTGAAGCCTCAGCCCTCCGACCAGGAGATGCCATTGCGATCGTGCGGCCCCTATTGGATTCTTGCGCAAAAGGTGCGTTCGCCTTCTTACGCGTGCCAACCAGACCCAACCCAGGTCCCAACCCCACTCGTGTTTGAGGTCAGCGTTCGGAGATGCCGTGGTCATCGCGTCCGCGGTGTGGACCTCTCCGTGCCGGGTGCCGGGGGCAGAGTTGACAGAGGCTGTGCCCGCCCTACTGTCCGGCCGAAGCAGGCCTGACCCCATCAGATGCGCTACTTGGTAAAGGCACGAGTCAAACCCGGTTTTGAAAAGGTCCTCCTGCAGACCATCACCGATGGGACGTTGGGTCAGGGCTCCGTGGCGGGCGACCAATACTTGCACGACATGCAGCACGCCCGCCTGGGTGAAGACGGTATTGTGCGGTGGGTTGAAACCTGTTTTTGTGCCACGCCGCTCTCGGAGGAGCGTCGTTACTGGGAACAGTACTTCGAGCTCCTCAGTATCAGTGATGCGCACGCTCGCCGAAATTGTCGAGACTTGAACGGCCAGGAACCCTGGGCTTGTTGCGACTGCGACTGCACGCGCCGCCTGGAAGGAAAGCTTCAAGGCGCAGGTCGTCCGTTCCTAAAAACTCTGCAAGATGCGGGCCGGCGGGCGACGCGTGACTAGTTCGGATCAGCAGCTTGAGGGCTGAAACCGGCATCAAGGGAAACAGCCTCAAATCAAGCAGCGTCAGCCCGCCCGGCCGTGCCTTCATCGGTGGCAACCGATGTGGTCTGTGGATGCCCTTTCGGCGTTCTCCAGGTGTTCTGCGGATGAGTCTGCCTGCCTTTCGCTGCGCTCGGCGTGTGCCGTTGTGTAGCGACGTGGGTGTGAGTGTCGACGTCCGCGGGTTTGCTGGGAGTTAGCCCTGAGTTGCTCAACCACGGGTTCTTGCGGCAAAACGGCAAGACGAGCTTTCTACGAGGCGTGGCGGAACTCGGTCGGCGTCACCCCGACGACCCGTCGGAACACCTGAGCAAAATGGCTCGGGTTCGTGTGACCGCCCTCTGGCGCGATCTCGATCAGGCTGCGCGAGGTTTCGCGAATGAGCCGCTGGGCGTGCAGCCTGCGCGCGCGGGTCACGACCTGATGCGGCGCCATGCCCGTGGCCCGCCTGAACACCCTGGAAAAGTGGCAGGCACTCAAGCCCGCCACCTCCGCCAGCCCCTCGACGGCAATTTCACCGGCAAGCTGCTCGCTCACGTAGTTTTCAACCTTGCGCAGCGGTCGGATCGGCAGACCACCGTGGAAGTTTGAATTCCCGCAGGCCGCCTTCAGGTAGTTCTCCGCCAGGAACGAAGCGACAAGTTGCGTCAGGTCGGCGACGCGCCGGGAGGTTCCCGGGGTCCGCACCGAAAGCATGGCGGCGCACGCGTAGCAGAGGTGGGCAAGCGCCCCATCGCGCCCCGTGAAGTCGACGGCGTCGACCA
>CAXUNV010000210.1:4828-7875 GCA_964252355.1 uncultured Chthoniobacterales bacterium
GCGGTTCGAGACGCGGCGCGGCGCCGAATTTTTCCGGGCGACGGCGGCGACCGCGGCGGCCTTCCCGGCGGCGCACCGCGGTTTGGAGAGGGACTGCACCGGCGAATGGTCGAGCCGGTGGCGGCCTGGATCGAACCTTATGCCGCACTCTATCAAGACTACCGCGCGCGCCCAGATGCAGCGAACGAAGCATCGTGTGAGTCTTCCCAAAACGCTGAGCCTTAAACCTAAGGACAGGTGCACCCTGACGTCGAAAGAGGCCTGCACCGTGTTGGAATCGAACCAACAACCCAGTGATTAAGAGTCACTTGCTCTGCCAATTGAGCTAACGGTGCGCGAAGGAAGAGCGAAAAGTACCGGGTGAGCTTGAGGTTGCAAGTTAAAAGGCGACAGGACGCCGGGCCGGCGTTGCGCAGGCCAAAGGCCAAAGCAGACGCACGAGCAACGCCCGCCTTCTCGCGCCTACCCGCCGAGCAGGTCGGCCACGAGCGCCTTCTCCTCGCGCAACTCGGACACGGAGCGATCGATGCGCTCCCGGCTGAAGGCGTTGAGGTCCAGGCCGTCCACGACTTCCCAGGCGTCGTCCTGGGAACGGATTGGGAACGAGCTGATCAGGCCTTCCTCAACCCCGTAGCTGCCGTCCGAGTGGACCGCCACGCTGTGCCAATCGCCTGCGGGCGTTTCGCCGGTCAACGAACGGACGGTGTCGACCACGGCGTTCGCCGCCGACGCGGCCGACGAAGCGCCCCGCGCCTTGATGATGGCGGCCCCACGCTGTTGCACGGTGGCGATGAACCCCCCCTGTAGCCATCCCTCGTTCCCGATGACCTCGGGCGCGGGTTTCCCGCCGATGCGCGCGTGGTAGAAGTCCGGGTATTGCGTCGCGGAATGGTTGCCCCAGATGGCGAGGTTGGTGACCTCCGTCACTGGCACGCCAGCTTTGGACGCCAGTTCCCGCTTAGCCCGGTTCTCGTCGAGGCGCGTCATGGCAAACCACCTCTCGCGCGGAATCTCCCGGGCGTTCTCCATGGCGATCAGGCAATTGGTGTTGCACGGGTTGCCGACCACCAGGATCCGGACGTCGGCGGCCGCATGACCGGCGATCGCCTGACCCTGGCCCGTGAAGATCTTGCCGTTGATGCCGAGCAGGTCTTTGCGTTCCATGCCGACTTTCCGCGGCACGCTGCCGACCAGCAACGCCCAGTTCACGTCCCGGAACCCTTCGTCCAGATCTGCGGTGGGCACGACGCCCGTGAGCAGCGGGAACGCGCAATCGTCCAGCTCCATGACCACGCCTTCGAGAACGGGCAACGCCTGCGGGATCTCGACCAAGTGCAGGTGCACGGGCTGGTCGGGCCCGAACATCGAGCCGGAAGCGATCCGGAAAAGCAGGGCGTAGCCGATCTGGCCGGCCGCGCCGGTGACGGCCACGTGGACGGGGGACTTGCTCATCGCTTAAGCTGAGAACGCCCGCGGGGTTTGTCCAGCGGGTTCCGGGCGGTAAGTATTGCCAAGATTGCGCAAGAGCGCCCGTGATTGCACAGGAATGCCGACGCGACGTTGAAGATCCGGCGCACGGGACGATGTGCGGGACCGAACGACGGGGTAGCGCGGACGCTTCGTCCGTAACAGGGTTGGGCAGCCAGAACCGTTGCGCCGCGTGCCTTCATGAGGGTAGCTCTCCCGGTACCGGCGGGACGCCGGCGCTCCCCTGGCGGTCCCGCCTGCCCTCGCAGCCTCGAGTGCTGTCGGGACCATGGACAGGCCGGCG
The DNA here is from genome assembly GCA_964252355.1 of uncultured Chthoniobacterales bacterium. Taxonomy (GTDB): domain Bacteria; phylum Verrucomicrobiota; class Verrucomicrobiia; order Chthoniobacterales; family JAFAMB01; genus CAXUNV01. The sequence goes on from CAXUNV010000210.1 coordinate 6,600, forward strand.
CGTAGGTTTGTCGGCAGGGTAATCGCCGCGAAGGCGACCCTAAGCGCCCTTTACAAGCGGCATCGGCCATCCTTATGGGTCTGGTATGCAGCTGAAGCTTGGAAACCCGGCGGCGCTTGCTGCTCCCCCCGGCCCTTACAGCCACACGGTCGAGGTGCCGGGGGGCGCGACGCTCCTCTTCGTCTCCGGACAGATCCCGCTCGGGCTGGATGGCTCCCTTGCCCCCACGCTCGCGGAGCAGGCAGACCAAGTCTACGCCAACCTCGTCGCGGCCCTTGCCGATCGGGGCGCCCCGCCGTCGGCAATCATCAAGCTGACCACCTTCATGGTGGACGATGATCCTGAGTTCGTGGTGGGACGAGCGCGCCGCAGGCACCTAGGCGATCACCGTCCCGCTTCAACGGTTCTCTGGGTGAAGCGATTGGTCGATCCGAGCTGGAAATTGGAGATCGAAGCCGTCGCCATCGTGCCCGAGAAGATGCCCGAAGTGGGCGCATCTCAGGTCCGTTGACCAACTTTGACGGTCAGGAGGTGTGTGTTCTCCGGCGTCTGCACGGCAAGGTAGAGGGTGGTGTGAGGATGTTTGGGGAGGGCTGCTGCGCCACGGATAGACGGCCCCAGGTTACCGCCCCGGCACCTGGCAACCGTCAACTGAGAACCGGTAACCGCCCACCGGCAACCTGCACAGCCCGCCGCGCGTCACGCCAGTTGGCCCAGGCAGGTCGAGTAGATCAGCAGTCGGGTCACGCGCAGGCCGAAGCCTTGGGCAAGGGCGGTTTGGTAGGCCGCCAACTGCGGCAGGTACTTGGCCCGGAGGTGCGCAAGGAAGGCTTGAGGATTTTCCCCCGGCGCGGGTTGGTTGGTCTTCCAGTCCACGATCCACGTTTCACCCGCGTGCGTCGTCACGAGTAGGTCGATGACGCCCTCCATCCATTCGTCCGCCGTTTGTGGAAAAGAGAACGGGGCCTCCGCGCGCCACCTTTGACCGTCCCGCACCAGCTGGTGGTACAAGTCGCTCTGGAGCAAAGCGCGCGCCTCCTCCCTGGCGCGAGTGCCGAAGGAGAGCCCTGCCGGGATCCGTTCGCAATGGGCCACGTGCACCTCGGCCGCCGCGGCCCAGGGGAAGGTCTCAACCCAGCTGTGCCACCACCGGCCGTAGCCGTAGACGCCGTCCGGGTCGGCCAGGAAGCGTTCGGCACGTTCCGTGTCTTCGGCCAGCGCGTGCGGGCGAAGCAGGCGCGGGTACGCCTGCGAGCGTCCGGCCGCCACCCCTATC
>CAXUNV010000211.1:0-7873 GCA_964252355.1 uncultured Chthoniobacterales bacterium
GGCTTGGCGCCAACCCGGCCAGAATGACGCACGACCCAAGGCAAGCGGACAGGGGCAGAAGCCGAGGGTGGGGGATCGGGGCAGGCATCAGGCGGTCGGCGCAGGGGCCCCTCATAAAAGGCGGCGGCCGCCCCCGCGCAAGTGCAAATCGTGGACCCCGCGCCGGCGGCAACGGCCTTTGGACCAAACCCTCGGCCGCGAGGCTTGGCGGGACACTGCCATCATGCGTCGGTTGCCCCTACGTCAGGATCGCGTCGAGGAGCGGTTCGCCGCGCTCAAACCGACGGAAATTTTTCCAGAAGTGCGCGATCTGCCGTTCCGCTTCGTTAGCGTGACCGCCGCTGGTGTGTGGAGTGATGAAGAGTCGCGGCGCCGACCAGAGCGGGTCTTCGGGCGGCAACGGCTCCGGGTCGGTAACGTCGAGGTAGGCGGCGGCCAAGAAGCCGGAGACCAGGGCTGCCTGCAACGCTTCCCCGTCGGTGGTGGAGCCTCGGCCGATGCTGTAGTAGCAAGCGCCAGGCTTGCACGCCGCAAACCTGCGGGCGTCGAAGAAGCGCGTGGTCGACGCATTCTCCGGCAGCAGGTTCACGACGTCATCCGCCTCGGCCAACGCGCTGCCTAGCCCTTCGAGGGTCACGGTTTCGATGCCGGAACCGACCGGGGGACGGCGGCGGCGTACGCCGATGACGCGGGCGCCGAAAGGCGCAAGCAGCTCCGTCAAACGCGCGCCGATCGCGCCGGCGCCGACGAGGACGATCGTCCGGGTCCCGAGCAGGTGACAGCGCGAGCGCAACTCGTTTTGGGGCCACGCCCGGGTGGTTCGCTGGACGTCGTACGCGGCGTACAGTTGGCGGGCATTGGCCAAGAGCAGCGCCAAGGCGTGCTGCGCGCATGGTTCGGCGTAGACGGCGGAGCTGTTGGTCACGAGAAGTCCGTGCGCCTGCACGTGCGCCCGGAATTCCGGGGTGTCGTAGCGGGTGTAGCCGGCGCTGGAGATCTGCACCCACCGCAGGCGGGGACAGCCCAGCAGCGCGCGCGGGTCGGGCTGGCCAAACATCACGTCGGCGTTCGCCATCTCCGGATCGGGTGCGCCGGGCGTCAGGACGTCGGGGGTTGGCGCCGCCACCTGCAAATGGTGCGGCGCAAGCTTTGCCGTGAGTTCCTGCCGGGTCACTGGGTCGAGAAACGCGTTGGTCCAGACGGTCAAAGGTTCCATCCGCCATGCCTTCGCCCACCGGAACGCCCAGGGCAACGCCCGTCTTGACGGAATCGCACCGGGTGGGGCGGGACCGGACCCGGACGGAAGCGGCCTAAGCGTCGCTCGGTCAACCACCCGCACATGCGACGCCAAAATCGTCACTTCTGCGGACTTGCGCTCCTTCGCAAGTCTCGCACAGCATAGGACCTAGGTATGGACACCTCTTACCAACCCATTGAGAACCACGGGATTATCGGCAACCTGCAGACGGTGGGGTTGGTGGCGATCGACGGTTGCATCGACTTTCTGTGCCTGCCGTACTTCGATTCGCCCTCGGTCTTTGCATCACTCCTCGATGCGAAGAACGGCGGACGTTTCCAGCTGTCCGCGCAGCTGCAAAACGCCGTGCCCAAACAGATCTACGTGGCGGACTCCAACATCTTGCTGACCCGTTTCCTTTCCGACGCCGGAGTTGGTGAGGTCAGCGACTACATGCCGATCGTCACGATGCAGGAAGATGGACGTGACGACGACAGCGCTCACCAGGTCGTCCGCCGGGCGAAATGCGTCCGTGGGGAAGTGCGGTTCGACTTGGTGTGCGACCCGCGGTTCAATTACGGACGGACCGGGCACCGGGTGGAACGCGTCTCCTCCAACGATGTCCGGTTCGTTCCAGCCGACGACTCCTTCCGTCCGCTGCGCTTGCGTGCGCAGGTCGATCTGCAAGTCGCCGATGACGGCATCGCCCGTGCAGAGGTCGTGTTGCGCGCGAACCAATCGGCCCTCTTCATCTTGGAATTGGAGCGCGGCGCCGATCCGGGCATCCGCCCGGAACACGACACCAGGTCGTTCAAGGAGACGCTGAACTTTTGGCAGGCTTGGATCAACCACTCCAACTACCGGGGTCGCTGGCGGGAGACGGTGAACCGCAGCGCGCTGGTCTTGAAGCTGCTGACCTCGCAGCGGTACGGCTCGATCGTGGCGGCGCCCACCTTCGGGTTGCCGGAGGTGATCGGGGGCGGGCGCAACTGGGATTACCGTTACACCTGGATCCGGGACGCCAGCTTCACCCTTTACGGGCTGAGCCGGCTGGGGTTTGAGAAGGAAGCCGGCGCGTTCATGCGCTGGTTGGAGGACCGGTGCAAAGAGGCGAAGCCTGGGCAAGGGCTGCAGATCATGTACGGGCTCGATGGCCGGAAAGATCTGAACGAGTTCACGCTTGACGCCTGGGCCGGGTACCGCGGCAGTTTCCCGGTCCGCGTTGGCAACGGGGCGGCCGAACAGCTTCAGCTCGACATCTACGGCGAGCTGATGGATTCGATCTACATCCACAACAAGTATGGCGAACCGATCAGCAACGACCTTTGGACCAGCGTTTCCCACCTGGTGGACTACGTGGTCGACCATTGGCCGGAGGCGGACGAGGGGATCTGGGAGGTGCGCGGCGGGCGTCAGCAGCTCTTCTACAGCCGCCTGATGTGTTGGGTCGCCATCGACCGCGGACTGCGGTTGGCCGACAAACGTTCTTTTCCGGCCCCACGCGCCCGCTGGTTGCAGGCGCGCGACGAGATTTACCAGCAGATCTACAACGATTTTTGGAACCCGAAACTCGGCAGTTTTGTGCAGGCGCGCCATGGCGACACGCTCGATGCCGCGTGCCTGTTGGCGCCGTTGGTGCGTTTCATCAGCCCAACCGACCCGCGTTGGCTGTCGACGATGAAGGCGATCGAAGAGAACCTGCTCGACGATTCGCTCGTCTACCGTTACCGCAGTGCTGACGGGTTAGAAGGCCAGGAAGGAACTTTCTGCATGTGTTCGTTCTGGTACATCGAAGCCCTGGCGCGCGCCGGCGACGTGCTGCAGGCGCGGTACAATTTCGAAAAGATGTTGGGGTACGCCAACCACCTTGGGTTGTACGCGGAAGAACTCGGGCCGTCGGGCGAACACCTGGGCAACTTCCCGCAGGCTTTCACCCACTTGGCGTTGATCAGCGCGGCGTTCGAGTTGAATCGGCGTCTGGGGGAGTAGCGCCTTGCCTGGGGCAAGGTGGATCGAAAATCGCAAATAGAAGATCGCGGAACGGAGGGGTGCGACGGTCCGAACCACGGGTGATCCGGTGGGGCGAAAACCCGGCCGGCCGAAAAAGGCGGCCATTGCCAATGGAGCCTCGCCGGGCGGTTTGAGCCGGCGGGAATGGCCCTGTCGGCGCTTTTGTCAGGGATCCGGACCGGCTGATGTTTCCTGCGGACAGGCGTCTTCCCAGTCGGGCAGCAGGCTCAAACCGCCCGGCGGTCGTCCACCGTCGAAGTCAGCCGCTCTTGGCCGGCCGGGTTTTCGCCCCACCGGGGTCCCTGGTGGGTTGCGGCCCTAAGCTTAACCTTGCCCCAACGCTTCCAACCGAGCATTCGGTGCCAAACCAAAGAAGGGGGGGCGTTGCCGCCCTCCCTTCGATCGCTTAGTCGAGACTTCTTGCGGGATTAGTGAGCCGCGACCGCCGCCGAGACTTTCACCGGGCCCGGAACCGGCGTCGCCCGCACGGCTTTCTTTTGGCTGGCCGGGTTGAGCGTCGAGGCCAATTCCACGGCGCCCAGCGCATCCACCAAGCCGAAGCCGTCGGCTGGGTTATAACCGGCGCCGACGCTGTTCTGGAAGGTCCCTTTGATGGTGTCCGCGGTCTTTCCGCTCAGGTTGGCAACGAAGGTGGTGCCAAATCCGAGCTCATCCGAAGAGTTCCCGCCCACTCCGCCGATCAACGCATCCTGGTCGACGGTGAAGGAAAGTTGCGCGCCCGGCACAAACGTACCCGGCTTGAACTTCAGCGTCAGCTTAGTCTGGTCGGTGCCGACGTTAGAGACGAACGTCACATCCGTCGGTTTGATGCCGACCGTGGTGCCTACGGTCGGTGCCGGGTTCGTCGCGGCGGTGTCGAACGTGATCCCGGCCGGCGCGCCGTCAAACGTGATCGAGTCGATCGAGTTTTTCCCAGAACCGAAATAGGAGATCGTGATGAAGTTCGTCGTGTCAAACGGGGTGCCTTGCGACGTCACGGAAATGAACCCGCTTGAACTCGCGCCCAGCGCGGACGACGCGAGCGGGTCGACGTCACGGGGCGGGGTTGTCGCCTCCAGGACGCCTTTGACGGTCGCTGCATCCAATGATCCCGGGCCACCCGCCGCTTGCAGCACCAGCGCGGCTACCGCCGCCACGTGCGGTGCCGCCGCACTCGTCCCGAAGAAGGAGTACGGCGAATTGAAATACGGGCCGCCGAAGAAGGTTGTGGCGACGCCGTCGACGCCGGCCACCTCCGGCTTGAGCCGCACGATCGGCGCGGTGACCCGTTGGTAATTCGCGTCAAAGTAGAGGAACGCCGGCCCAGGCGAGGTGTAATACTCGATGACTGGACGGTACGGCTTCTGCCCGCGGTAGTCGTACTCATAAGCCGCTACGGCGATGGCGGACTCCGCGGCAGGGTGGCCGTAAATGTCCGGCACGTTCAGCGGGAACGCGCGAAAGTGCTTGCCGGCCAGTTCTCCGGCGCCGTCCAGCGTGGTGTAGAGCGCCAGATGAGTCACTGCCGGGGGCGGGGCCAGCTTGTCGGACTTCGTCGTTTTCGTGATCGCGATCTGGTAACTGGTGCCTCCGATGAGGTAACCGACGCCTTGGAAGGGTTGCTGGGTGGAGAAAGCGTCCGAGGTGCTGCTGAGCGCCGGCAGGTAATTGCCGTCAGCGTCAAACACCAGGAAATTCAGGCCGGTGGTCACGCCGTGCGTTTGGTCGAACAAGTCGTCCCATTGCAGGAAGATGGCGTAAGGGAAACCTGGGGCATCCGGCACGTTGACCGTGGTGACCGGTTCCGCCGGACCCGGGTTGTCGTTCCAGTTGTGCCAACCGCCCGCCGTTAATTTCGGGTCAAGGTAGTGCGACGCCTTTGGATCTTTCACGTCGAGCTTCAGGTTGCCGTGACTACCGGCCTTGCGCACGCTCGCATCGGAGAGCCCCCGGTAAACGCTTCGGTAGCCGTTGTCGCCATCGTTGCCGGCCGACGAGGCGTAGATGACCTTTTTCCCGGGGAGCGCGGTACTGGTGGAAACGGCTTCGACCGCTTGCGACAACAAGCCGTCGGAAAAGACCGGATCATCAAAGTAGGTGATGTCGTCGACGATGACGCTGGCACCGGCTTGGGTCCGCAGCTTGATGATATTGTTGGCGAAGTCGACCTCGCTGACGAAGGCCGTGGCAAACGCGAGGGCCGAATGGGGTGCCAAGTCGTACACGATCTGGCACATGGCCCGGCCTTCGTCGGTGCCGCCCGGCGCTGTCGGATCACCCGTGTAATCCTCGAGCACGTTGACCACCGGCAAGTCGCCCGATTTGACGTCGTCCTCCGCCGTGGTCACCGGCGGGTTCTTCTCGTTCAGTTTGGCGGTGTTGAAGCTGTCGGAAAGCACACCAACGGTGATGCCGTCGCCCTTGATCGCGAGATTGTTGACCAGGTTCGTCCGCAACACGGTGGCGCCTTGCGAGGTAACTTTCCCGACCCGCGCTTGGGGCCGGTGCTCCAACGTCAACGACCGCACCCCGGCCAGCCCTGCCACGGCGGCAATCTTCTCCTTCGGCAGCCACGCCGCCATGATGCCCTTGGCGTAATCGTCCTTGCGGGCGATCACTGGCACGCCCAACGACGTAAGTGCGGACTGCACGGCGTCGGGCCGCTGCGTGCCGTCAAGGTTGACGTGGACCAGGACGTGACCCTGGGCGTTGAAACGACCGGGCACGGTCCGCTGATCCCTGATCCCTTGCTGAGCCAGTGGCTGGACGAAGTTTTGGACCTTGGGTGCTGACGCCGCGGCATCGGCCAAGCGTGCCAAGTGCGAGTCGACGTTAGGGGGTGCGGCGTGGCCGGCGGTGGTGAGCCCCACGACGAGGGCTCCCGACAGGAGGCAGCTGCGCGCCGTCCCGGCCGGGATCCGGCGGGTGGCGAAGGCAGAGCGGTGTTTGCTCATGGGTGGTGTGTCTGAGTGCAGTTGGGGTGGGCTCAGGCCGTGGTGACGCTGCGCCCGTTCGGGCGGAGCGAACCAGAAATGTGAAATCCTTGTCAAAAACAAAGGTGCGAACAAACCCCGACGAACCCATCGGAGGACGCGGCGGTTCCTGGAAGTGTGAGAACCGTCAAACTCCCGCGCGCGCACCGACCGCTTGCTCGCCGGCCAAGTGCAGGATGATGTCGGTCTTCGACACGCTGCCGATCAGGTGGCCGTGCTGCAGGTTGTCGACGACGGGGAGCCGTTCGGCCTGCGCTTGGGCGAACTGGTGCAGCGCCTCATTCAGGCCGTGCAACGGCGAAATGCGCGGGAAGTTCTCGTCCATGATGTCGGCCGCGATCACCACGGTCTCCAGTTCGGGCCGGTCCAAAAACGTTTTGACGTCGTGCAACGACACCGCTCCCAACAGCCGCTTCTCCCGGTCGACCACGTAGATGTGTTGGAACCGGTGCTGCACGAACGACTGCGCGATCTCGGCAAAAGTCGCGTTCGGCGGCAAGGTGAGCGGGTCCCGCCGGATCAAATCCAACAGGTTCACCTCGGCGAGTTGCTGACTGAAGAACGCCGCGCCTTTGCGCTCCAGAGATTCGCCGTAGAGGAAGCGCCGTTCGAAGATGCTCGAACAGTAGTAGCTGATGACGCACGCCACCATCAGGAACGGCACGATCGTGTACGAAAGCGTCAACTCGAAGACCATGAGGATCGCCATGAGCGGTGCGCCGGTGGTGGCCGCCAGAAATGTGCCCATGCCGACCAGGCCATAAAGCGTCGGGTCTGACCGCATGCTTGGCACGAGGTAAAGGACGGTTTGGCCGTAGAGCACGCCCACGGCCGAGCCGATGAAGAGGGTGGGGGTGAAGACCCCGCCCACCGCGCCTGAACCGAAGGTGACGAGCGTGGCCGCGAGCTTGGCCAAAATGATGATCAAGACGGTGTCCCAATACCAATTTTGGTGGAACAGGGAGCTGATCAGGTTCTGGCCGTTGCCGCAGACGTCTGGAAAAGGGACGGCAATGGCACCGACGATCGCGCCGCCCAAAGCCAGCTTGAAGGGCGGCGAAAGCTTCAACCGCGCGAACAGGCGTTCGGTCTCCCGGAGGATGCGCAGGTAAAGGGGGGCGAGCAGCCCCAAGGTAATGCCCAGCACGCAGAGCGGCACGGCTTCCCAACGGGTGTGCAGGGTGAGGTCAGGCGACTTGTAAAGGGCGGCGGCCCCGCCGTGCAGGGTCTCGGTGGTGAAGGTCGCCACGACCGAGGAGAGGATCAGCGGCCCCAACGACTCGACGACGACCGTGCCGAGCACGATCTCGGCGACGAAGAACGACCCGGCGATGGGCGCATGGTAGGCGCTCGCGATGCCTGCCGCGGCGCCGCAAGCGACCAAGTGCCGTCGCTGTGGGGTCGGGAACCGCCGGAGCCGGCCGATCAGCGATGCGACCAAGGTGCTGAGTTGGACCAGCGGACCTTCTCGGCCGATGGAGCCGCCGCTGCTGATGGAGAACAGCGCCGACAATGTTTTGACCAGACTCGCCCGTAAGGAGATGAAGCCGTTTCCCACCACCACGGCCTCCATGTAGTCCGTGGTCGACTTTTGCCGCACGGCCGCGAAAAAGCGGTTGCCCGCCCACAACAC
>CAXUNV010000212.1:0-7867 GCA_964252355.1 uncultured Chthoniobacterales bacterium
GCCAGGAACATGGCGCCGGGGACGGCAGCGGTGGCGGAGCGCCAGCTCCCCCGGGGTTTAGGGTGCCAGCACCCATGATAGCCGCCCCATAAATACCCGCCATCGGCAAAAGGGGAGCGCGGGCGTCCCGCCCGTTACCGGGGACGACGGCCCGCTTCCCAGGTTGAAAATTCACCGTGTGGGCAGCCCGGCGGCGCCTCGTGCTTCGCCTTGCCCTACCTTCTGAATTCTGGCTTCCTGCGTTCATTCCCCGCCGTCAAACCAGCGATAGGCGCCGGACACGGGCATCCCAAGCTGGTCCAGCACCCGGTGCACGACGGTGTCCACCAACTCGGTGATCCCCGCTGGTTTTCCGTAAAAGGAGGGCATGGCTGGCAAGACGACGGCGCCGGCCTCCAGCAAGACGCAAAGGTTTCGGGTTTGGATCAGGTTCAACGGCGTTTCGCGCGGCACGATCACCAGCTTACGGCGCTCCTTGAGAAACACGTCGGCGGTGCGGGTGATGAGGCTGTCGCTGACGCCGCCCGCGATGCGGGCCACGGTGCCCATCGAGCAGGGAATGATGGCCATGCCGTCAAAACGGGCGGACCCGCTCGCGAACGGCACGTTCATGCTCCGGTCGTTGTGCTCCTGCACCGAGGGAGGCACCCGCAGCTTGCCGAGTTCATCTTGGATCACTTGGCGCGCGTACGGGCTCAGCACGAGGTGCACTTGGTGAGCGGCCGTGTCCAGCTGGTCAAGCAGGCGTTGTAGGTAAATGGCCCCGCTGGCGCCCGTGCTGGCGATGACGATTCTCACACGCCAGCATCCGTGGAAACGGGGTGTAGGCCAAATGACAAAGGCCCAAAATCACGGGCGGGAGAGGGCGTGCCCGGGAACGCGGATGCGCCGCCGTCCATGCCCTGGCGGAGCAGGACGATAGACCAGCGACGGTCACCGGGAACCCGCGCGCAACGCGTCGCCGGTGGCGGCGGCCAACAGAGCGGTCTGCAGCCCTGCGCCCAACCGTTCTTCGGAAAGCTTTCGGCCGTCCAGGTCGGTGACGTAGAAGGTGTCGAAGGCCGCACCCTTTTCGGTCGCAATCCGGGAGTGGGCGAGGTTGATCTCCGCGGCCGACAGGCAGCGGAGCACGTCGTAAAGCAAACCGAGCCGGTCGGCGGTCTGCAGGTCGATGACCGTGTGACTTGGGTGGATTCGGTTGGAGACCGTCAACTTGGTCGGAAAATCGATTTCGGGGGGCGCGTGATGTCCGAAACGGTGGCGCGCCCGGGCCAGGAGTGGTCCAAAGTCGAACTCGTCGTTGCGGAGGGATTCGCCAAGGATTGATTCCACCTGGCGTTGGTCTCGCGCCTCGGTCACGGGCTGAAAATTGGTGTCACACACGCGGAAGATGCCGAGCATCAGGCTATCCACCCGGGTGTAGGCGTCGGCACTCAGGATGTTGATGGAGGCGGTGGCGAACGAGCCCGCAATCCTCGCCGTGAGGGCGGCCCGGTCCCAGGTGCAGATCCAACACTCGCTGTGCCCCTGGTCCGGTTTATGGTGCCACCGGAACGCGGCTGCCAACGCCAAGTTGGGGTCGTGCTGCCGGTCCTCTAAAAACGCGCGGAACAGGCGGAGGTGGCCGACGATTTCATTGACGTTATGGCTTTGGAAATACCGGTCCGGCATGGAGTGGAAGTGCGCCTCGATTTCTTCCCCGAAATCCCGTGCCACCCGCCGGGAAACCGCTTGGCGCAAATCCTCCCGCTCGATGTGCCGTTGCCGAAAAAACTGCTCGGCGTCGTGCAGGTAGCTTTTGGTGTTGTGGTAGAGCTGCCAGACTAGGCTCTCCTTCCAATCCGACCAGTTCTGCCCGCCGGTGCCCTGGCCGTCGGCCAAGGTCAAAAGCATGAGCGCGTCGAGGTTGTCCTGGGTGCGAACGATGTGCGCGAACGCCTCCACCGTGGCGGGATCCTCCACGTTGCGACGTTGCGCGATCTCCGACAGACTCAGGTGGTTGTCGACCAACAGGATCAGGCGTCGGCGACGTTCGGGGGAGAGCTGCAGGCGCGCAGCGACCTTTTGCGCATTCAAGGCGCTGGCCTCGGCGTGGTGGCGGGCGCTGGAGGCCTTGCCCGTGTCGTGCAGGAGCAACGCCAAATAGAGGACGTAAGCGTCGTCGTGCTTGAGGAAAAGCGCCTGATACTCCTGCAGCTTCGGGTTTTCCGTACCGATCAGTTCATCGAGCTTTTCGACGCAGACCAACGTGTGCTCGTCGGCGGTGTAGCGATGGAAAAACTCATGCTGCACCAAGCAGGTAAGTTCGCCGAATTCCGGCAAGTAACGACCTAGGAAATCGACCTCGTGCATCATCCGCAGGATGCGGCCCACCTGACCTTTGCGGGACAGGATGGCCTGAAACGTCTCCCGGGCGGCGCGGGCGTACTGAAAAGTGCGGTTCACCAGACGGGTCCGTCGCCGGATGAGCTGCTGCAGCTCGGGGCTGAGTTCCAGCTCGCGTTGCTGCGCGTGGAGAAACACCCGCATCAAGCGGAACGGGTCTTCATGGAAGGTCTCGCGGTTCTCCGCGTAAATCAGCCGGCCGTGGCTGTAGAAGCCGTCGAAATGCTCGGTCTTGAGCTTGCGTTTGGCCAAGAAACCGAAGACGGGGCGTTTCTCCTTTTCAAGCGTGGCCGGCAGGAGGAAACGTTCGGTCACCTCTTTGGCGGTGAGGTAAATCGTGCGGGCGTGTTGGTAATAGTCCCGCATGAACGCCTCGCTCCGCCGCAGGATGTTCTTTTGCGGGTAGTTGAACTTGTTGGCGATCTGTCCCTGGAGGAAAAGGGTCAAGACGTCGGCCGCCCGCCCGCTCAGGTATTGAAGCTCGGTCCGTACCCGGAGCAGGAAGTCGTACGCCCGGTCGATGGCCCGGCGGTCGCTTTCGGTGATGTACTTACGTTCGACGAGTTTGCCCGTGCTCATCACCCCGTCGCGGAAGTAACAGATCCACTGCATGTTCTGGTAGTCGCGAAGGCCGCCGCAGCCATTCTTGAGGTTGGGTTCCTGCATGAACACCGAACCGCCGTACTTCCGGTGTCGTTCCTCCTGGTTGTCCAAGCGCCACTTGAGGTAGCTGTCGATCTGGCCGCGCACGCAGTGCTCGAAGAAGTCGCGGCGGAACTTGGCGTGGAGCCGGCGGTCGCCGGCGAGGTACCGTGATTCCAGCAACGAAGTTTTGGTGATCGTATCGGTGTTGGCGAGCCGGATCGCTTCCGCGACCGACCGGGTGGCGTGCCCTACCTTGAAACCGACGTCCCAAAGCATGTAGAGAACCTGCTCGATGATGGACGCGGTTTCGCCGCGCACCCGTGAACCGTCGTGGAGGAAAAGGATGTCGACGTCGCTGTAGGGGTTGAGTTCGCCGCGACCGTATCCGCCGATGGCGAGAAGGGCAAAAGGCGCCGCCGCGTCAGCCAAACCGGAACAGAGCAGCGCGCCCTCAAACAAATGGCGCAACAAGACGTCGAGCAAGTTCGCGCGGTCGCGCGCGATCTCCAACCCGCCCCCGCCCGAGTTATGCTTCAGCCGAAGCCGGTGCTCCTCGATTTTCAGGAACTTCTTGTAAAGCTCCAGACGGTCGCGTAACTGGCCGCGACCTTGCGACACCAACTGGCGCTCGGCGTGGGCGAGGATCTTCTCTAAATGCTGCGACATCGGCGTGGCGTGGCGTAGGCGTCGGCGGGACTAAACAAACCGCAAGCGCACAGGATACCGCAGGCCGGCCGGTCCGCCAACGCGCATCGCGCGGGTGCCGGGATTGCTGCAAGATTGCCAAGATTCGGGAAAACCGGGGGGCGTTTCCCGCTTTACAATCTGCCGGGCGCCGGGCGCCGGTCGGCAGGCGGGGACCGCCATCTGGGGGTGCAACGCGCCGCGGTAGCGCCGGCCCGCCCCTCCACGGCCGGGCGGGACGCCCGCGCTCCCCGTTTGCTCGCCCCGAAAGGGCAAGGGGACCCTAGCCCAGGGCTTGCCCTGGGTTCGGGCATCAAAAATAAACCAGCCCTGAAGGGGCGGCGGAGCTCTCTGTCTTTACCCCTCCCGCCGGGCCCAGCCAAGCCGCCGGCGGAAGCGCTTCTTCAAGCGACTGGGCCCACTCCTGCAGGTAAACGACGACGTCCTCGCGCCGGTTCCGCCGAAGGTGACGTTTGCCGGGCGGCAACCGCCGAAGCACTTCCGGGTCCGTCAGGTCCTCCAAGTGCCGCAGGTCGGTGTTGCTCAGCCCCAGTTCGTACAAGGCATCGAGCACTCCGTCCAGCAACACGCCGGTCTGCGGGCAAAAATCATCCGGGATCTCGCTCCATTCGGCGAGGACGCGTTGCGCCGTGCGGTGGATGTCGGCAGCCGCGAACCGGGTGGCGGTTTGCGCCACGTGACCGCAGTTACACTTCCCGAAATGGCTCCACTGGTATTCCGCCCCACCCGCTAAGCGCTGAGCGGTTTCACGCAGGACGTCAATCAAGGCAAAGTTCGGGATCGCCACCCGCCCAGCTTAACGCCTTGGTGAAGCGGTGCAACCGACCGCGGTTGAGCCCTGGGGCGAGACGGACCGAGCCAATCAAACGACGGTCAGGAAGGGGTGTGGACAGCTCGGCGTCTGCGGCGGACAGGCTGGGGTCACCTCCGGCGGGGGCGAAAACTGGGCTGGCCGAAGGTGGCGGGGATGGGCTTGCGGCTCGTGCAAGCAAACGGCGACTAGAAAGAGGCCGAAAAACTTTTTTCCCACACCTGGTGTGGTGCTCACGTGCCGTTTGATTACCACCCCACCTCCATGCGTTTCCGCCGTTCCTATTATATTTAAGAAGGAATCGCAAGCATTCTTATATTAATCACACACAAAGCTGCGAGCCCTTGGTGGAAGTCGCGATGTTTCGGCAGCGGTGCCTCAGCAATCGCCGGCTCGCCGCTGCAGCAGTGCGAGCCGGTCGGAGAAGTCCCGTTCGCGTCTGCGGTGTTCTTGGACCACCGCCGCCGGGGCGCGGCCGACGAAATTCTCGTTGGCAAGCTTCCGCCGCACGGTTTCTAGTTCCGTGGTCACCTTGGCGATTTCTTTGCCCAACCGCTCGCGTTCCGCAGCGGCATCGACCAAACCTTCCAGAGGCAGAAAGACTTGGCCAATGGCCGTAAGGGCGACGGGCACCCCGGACGCGGGTTCGTAACCGGGCTCAACCTCGAGTGGGTCGGCGTTGGCGAGCTTGGCGAAGACGGCAAAGTCGCCGGTAACGCTCGGCTTCAGGATCATGCGCGCTTTGCGGTTCGAAGGGACGCGGTGCTCGGCGCGCAAGTTGCGGGCGACCGTCACGGCTTCGTAAACCGCCCCGGCGAACGCGACGGCCGCGGCTTCGGTACGCACCGGGGATGCGTCCAAATCCCCGATCCCTGCGAGCCCGATGCTTTGGCCGTCGCCGTAGCCGAGGCGCTCCCAAAGCTCGTCGGTGATGTGCGGCATGAACGGGTGCAATAGGCGCAACGTGGCGCTCAGGACGTGATCAATGACCGCCAGCGTATCTTCCCGTCCCGTTTGGTCCACCGCGAGGGGAGCGTCGGCGGCACCAGCCTCATCGGCGGTGCCGAGTTCCTTCTTGGCAGCCTCCAGGTACCAGTCGCAAAAGTCGCTCCAGAAGAATTCGTAAAGTGCTTGCGCGACGTCGGTGAAGACGTAATCGGCATAGCCGCGCCGGACGCGCGCCACCGTCTGAGTGAGTTGGTGAAGGATGCGCGCAGAGTAAGGCGAAAGCCGCTGGCCTAGGCGCAAACCGGCCGTCCGCGGCCCGTGCAACTGGCGGAACCGGCAGGCGTTCCAAAGCTTGTTTGCGAAGTTGCGTCCCTCTTCGATGCCCTTTTCGTCTAACCGGATGTCCTGGCCGTGCGGGGCAATGCGCAATAAGCCGAATCGCAAGCCGTCGGCCCCGTACTTGGCGATGTATTCCAGCGGGTCGGGCGAGTTCCCCAGACTTTTGGAGAGCTTGCGACCTTGGGCGTCCCGGATCAGGCCCGTGAAGTAGACGTTGGCAAACGGGATTTCGCCCTGGAACTCCAGCCCGGCCATGATCATGCGGGCAACCCAAAAAAAGATGATGTCGGGTGCGGTGACCAGATCGGTCGTGGGATAGAACCGGCGCCGCGTGGCGTCATCCATCGTGGCGAATGGCCAGAGCCACGACGAAAACCACGTGTCGAGGACGTCGGGATCTTGCACCCAGTTTTCCGGGTCGGCCGGGGGTGTGACGTCGACGTGCAGCCTACCCGGTTGTTCCCGGCGGTACCAGACCGGGATGCGGTGCCCCCACCAGAGTTGGCGGCTGATGCACCAGTCTTGGAGGTTGTCGATCCAATGTTCGAACGTTTTCACCCAGCGTTCAGGACGGAAGTGGATGCGTTCTGAGCGGACGAGGTTGGCGGTCTCAGCCACCTTGGGGTAGCGCAGGAACAATTGCTCGCTTAGGCGCGGCTCGATCGGCACGCCGGCCCTTTCGCTGTACCCGACGTTGTGTGCGTACGGTTCCTCCCGCACCAACAAGCCGACTTCGCGGAGGCGCGCGACGGCCTTGGCGCGCGCTTCAAACCGGTCGAGGCCCGCGAAGTCGGGGCCGGCGGAGTCGTTCAGGGTAGCGTCCGGGTTGAGCACGTCGAGGACCTCCAGGCCATGCCGCTGGCCGATTTCGAAATCGACCCGGTCGTGCGCGGGCGTGACCTTCAGGACCCCCGTGCCGAATTCCGGATCGATCGCGTCGTCGGCGACGATCGGGATCGGCGCGCGCGGGAACGGCCGCCAACAATGTTGGCCGACAAATTCGCGGTACCGCTCGTCGCGGCCGTTCACCGCGACGGCGGTGTCGCCCATCAAAGTTTCCGGGCGGGTGGTGGCAATTTCCAGGTAGACGCCCGGGCGCTCCACCAGTTCATACCGCATGACGTACAACGTCCCTTGCGTCGGCCTGGGGATCACCTCCTCGTCGGACAACGCGGTCAGCGAACCTGGGCACCAGTTCACCATCCGTTTGCCGCGGTAGATGAACCCGCGCCGGTACAGCTCCACGAAAGCGCGTTGCACGGCCCGCACGTAATCGGGGTCCATCGTGAAGCGTTGCCGAGACCAGTCGCAGGAGCACCCCAACCGCTTTAGTTGGCCGACGATGATGTTACCGTGCTCTTCCTTCCACGCCCAGACGCGCCGGATGAACTCTTCCCGGCCGAGGTCGTGCCGCGTCTTGCCTTCCTTACGGAGTTGACGTTCCACCACCATCTGGGTGGCGATGCCGGCGTGGTCGGTGCCCGGCAACCAGAGAACCTCTTTGCCCAACATGCGCGCGCGCCGGGCCAAAACGTCTTGGATAGTGTTGTTGAGCACGTGACCCAAGGTGAGCACGCCGGTGACGTTCGGCGGCGGGATCACGAGGGAATAGGCCGGCTTCGGCGAGTTCGGGTCGGCGCGGAAAACGCCCGTCTCCTCCCAGATTCGGTTCCAGCGCGCCTCGACTTCCTGAGGTTTGTACGCCGTGGAGATTGCCGTGCTCATAGGGAAGCGGAATCTTGCGCCGCTCAGTCGGGGTCGCAAGGCGAGATGACGGGTCCTCCTTTGGGTCTGTGCGAGGTTCCCGGCGAGGGCCGTCCCGAGACCTCGCCAACGTGCGGCGTGGTCCGCCCGAAGGCCCGGTGGGGCGAAAACCCGGCCCGCCGAAGAAGCGGCATCGCCGGAGGACGACCCCGGGGCGGTTTGAGCCGGCCCGAACGGGGATAGGGCCAGCCGCCAGGGTCGCGTCGCCGGCTCAAACCGCCCGGCAAGCGTTTTCTCCCGGAGACAGCTACCCATTGCCGGCCGGGTTTT
>CAXUNV010000213.1:0-7862 GCA_964252355.1 uncultured Chthoniobacterales bacterium
CTTTTTAAGCGAGGCCAACACGTAACGGTTTAGGCGCTCGAGTTCCTCGTTGGCGAGCGCCAAGGCAGGGAAAAGGTTCGGGTAGTGGTAGTGCATCCACTTGTAAGCGCCAAGCAGCCGGCCATCGCTTTCCGCCCCGTGCAGATCCAAAGGAGTGACCGCTTCCTGACCGGCGCGTGCCTCCATCTCCGGCAATCCCCGCAGTGTGTCCGTTTCCAACGCGTCGACCCAGCCGACCCAAGCGGTCACGTGCCGCGCCTCTTTCGGCGTGATCGGGCAGTTGCAAAGGACCAACAAGTCGCGCAAGGGCAGTCGCGAAGCGCGTGGTTTTGGGTGTGCCGCCAACTCCAGCATGCCAGAAATATCCGCCTTGCAAAAGAGTTGGTCGGGTTCCGGCAAACTTGAAAAGGTCTTCAGCAATGAGTCGAGCCGGTCTTTGCCGGTGCGCTCCGCCAGAAACTCCAAGGTTTGCAGCCGCGGTGCCACCGGGACCTTCAACTCCAGGGGGTCGCCTGCGCCCGAGGCGAGCGCCTCACGGACCGTCGCCAAATCCTCTGCGTTCAAAGCCGTGACGGTTCCCGCTTCATCATCTTCCCCGTGACCGTAACGACCGGCTCGGCCCGCAATCTGCAAAATCTCGGTTTTCGTCAGGCTGACCTCGGCCTTGCCGTTCCATTTGCGCAGGCCCGTAAACACGATCGTGCGGATGGGCAGATTCAAACCCATCGCGATGGCGTCCGTGCTAGAGAGGTACTCCACTTGGCCCTCAGCGAACCGGCGCGCCTCACCCCGACGGACCTCGGGCGAGAGCGCCCCGTAGATGCACGCGGTGTTGCTTTCGCCCAACGCCTTTTTCCAAGCGAGGGTTTGCGCGCGCGAAAAGGAGACGAAAGCAGTCCCCGGCGGCGCGTCGGCCGCACGCTCCAACGGGCGGTCCGCCACGCGCAGCGGTTTCAAGCGGGCCGTCTCCGTGATCTCCAGCGGTTCTCCCAGGGTCTCGGCCAACTTCTCCAACACCGCCCGCGCTTCCGGGCTGCCCAGCAGGATCACCTCTCGAGCGTTGACCCCGACGATGGCCTGCGTCCAAGCCCAGCCGCGGGCTGGGTCGGCGAGCATCTGCACCTCGTCGATCACCGCCACGTCGTACGGGCGAGTGGCGTCCAGCATCTCCACCGTGGAGGAGACGTGGGTGGACATGCCGGTCTGGATGCGTTCCTCACCCGTCACTAGGTCGGTGTAAACCCCGTCGCCTTGCAACCGGTCCCACACCTCGGCGGCCAACAGGCGCAACGGCGCCAAATAAATGCCGGTGGGTGCCTGGGCCAAGCGGGCGAGCGCCTGGTGCGTTTTGCCGCTGTTGGTCGGCCCGAGGATCGCCGTCAGTTTGCGGCCCGCAGCCCGCGCCCAAGGGAAGGTGGCGGGGTACTCCAGCAGTTTCAAACCCTCCGCCAATTCCCGCTTCTGCTTCAGCGTGTGGGAAAAGCGGACCGCCTGTTCCACCCGGGAGGCAAATGCTGCCGCCGTCATCGGCTCTGCCGAAGAGGTTTCGAGTTCCTGACGGATAGCCTCCCACTCGGTCGGCGTGTAAGCTTCGGGCTGCAGCGCTGACAAACGTTCCTCTGCCCGCGTCACGCATTGCCGCAAGTGCCGCTCGGCGTCGGCGAACGCCGCAGGCAGCCTTTCTAAAATCCGCACCGGGTTTTGCAGCGACGCCTCGCCTTGGCAACGCAGGATCCGGACACGCAGGTGCACCAAAACCGGCATGGATCCGGAGAGGCCGACCTTTCGACGCAGAGACAACGTGGTCCCGTCCATGTCGAGCTCGTCCGATCGCAAACCCTGCAGCCGAGGCAACTCGCTCAACAGGGGAGCGGCACTTCGCAGGTAGCGCAGCAGCGTTTTGGCGGAGGTTTGCGCAGCGCGCGGCGGCAGCGCGTGCTTGCGTCGTTCCGCTTGGATCCACTGATCCAAGGCGGCTTGATGTTCGATGTCGAAGGAGAGAGGGACGTTGACCGAAGAGCTCACGATGAAAGACGGGTACGGCTGGGCCCATCACGGCAAACGTGTTTGCGGTGTGGCGCGTGCGTGTGTGTATATCTGGCGACGCGACGGGCTTTCCTGACCGGCGGAGCGACCTTACACCGTTTCCGA
Source organism: uncultured Chthoniobacterales bacterium (assembly GCA_964252355.1). GTDB lineage: Bacteria > Verrucomicrobiota > Verrucomicrobiia > Chthoniobacterales > JAFAMB01 > CAXUNV01. The sequence continues at coordinate 2,152 of CAXUNV010000213.1, forward strand.
CGGTTACGAAAGTGCCGATAGCATTTTTCTGGCCAAAGGACGCCGCCAGCTCAAACAAGTGGGCGGATGGAGCAAGTTGGAGCGTTTTTCGCTGGGGTTAGGCGGCCCCATGCGCAACACGGTTGCCAGGGCGCCACCGGCCGCCACCCTGCCGCGTGCTAACCGTCGCGCCCCAAGCCCGGGTGCCGTTGCTTCACCCCTAAGGGAGATCGTCTTTCCCTTTGGTCGGTCGCTTCCCCTGTGGTAAACCGAATGTCGCTGCCCCCTGCCCACTATGTCGCGCGAGCTCGTTTCCGGTCTGAACGGTTGGCAGCTCACGGCTGCCATCGCGCACGCGGTTGCCCTGGGCTTGGCGCAATGGGGCCTTAATTACCTCTGCCGGCGCTTCGGTCTGGACCGCTTTTCCGTGCTCACCAGCAAGAGCACGCGCAAAGCAATCCAACGCACCCTTCTCACCCGCTTTTCCTTCTGGCTTTGGACGACCGGGCTTTACACCTTCGCGGTCTGGCACCTGCGGGGCCCCTTGGACTGGGTCTTTGGCCCCGGTTGGGCGTGGTCGGATCGGCCGCGGCATCTCCTGACCGGGTTCACGGTCATCGCCGTCTTCTCGCTCCTGGGCCGCTTGCTTTACTTGACCAACCGTCAGCTGCGGGTGTTGGCGTCCAGCGACGCCTCCCATTGGGAACACATGGCCGCCGTCTTCGCCGCGGATGCGCTGCAGGTCGGGCTGCCGCTCGGTTCGCTCTTTTTTGTGCTGCCCCAGGTTGGGCTCCCGGCCGGCTTCATGGCCAGCGGGCGCGAAGTGGTCAACACGCTGATCATCTTGGCGGGAGGCTACGTGGTCTGCCGGCAGGTCAACCTCGCCGCCGACAAGATCATCCTGGTCCACCGTACCCGCGGCGGCGTCGACCTGCGGTCCCGCACCCTTTACACCGAGGTTTCCGCCCTGCGCAAAGTCATCATCGCCTGCCTCGTTTTCTTGACCGTGGCGTTGGCGATGCTGTTCTGCGCGCCGCTCCGGCAGATCGGTACCAGCCTGCTGGCCTCGGCGGGGCTTTTGAGCGTGGTGGTGGGCGTGGCGGCGCAACGCTCCTTAGGTCAGCTCATCGCCGGATTCCAACTGGCGTTGACCCAACCGATCTTGCTCGATGACGTGATCGTCGTGGGCGGAGAAAACGGCCGGGTTGAGGAGATCACCTTGGGTTACGTCGTCGTCCACCTCTGGGATCAGCGGCGTTTGATCGTGCCGATCAGCCAGTTCCTCGAGAAACCCTTTGAGAATTGGACGCGGCGCACGCCGGAGATGCTCGGCACGGTTCTTCTTCACTTCGATTACCAACTCCCGTTGGAAGTGTTGCGGGCGGAGATGGACCGGTTCCTCGACGCGCATCCGCTGTGGGACGGACGCACGCGCAACCTGCAAGTCACCGACGCCCGGGAGAACTGCCTGCAATTTCGTGCCTTGGTCAGTGCCGCGGACCCGGACAAACTTTGGACGTTGCGTTGCGACCTTCGTGCAGCCCTGGTTCGGTTCGTGCGCGAGAGTCACCCGTCATGCTTGGTGCGGACACGACTGAACGTGGAGGCCCTCCCGGAGCCGGACAGGCAAGGGGTGGACGGGGCGGCGCCGCGCTTCTGAGAGAGTCGAGGTTGACGGCCGTGGCGTCGGCAAAACGCGGGGCCTCGGCAAGCCGCGGAGCGACGGAGGCGCGCAGCCTTGGGCGGAAGCCCCGTCCCGGAGCCTCCGGCTGAGGCCACCCGCACCCGTCGTCACCCGCCGCGCCGCACTCCATAGAATTCTGCGTAAGAAGTTTGAATGTACCGTAAATCCGTTCGTCTAAATGCCCTTCATGGTTTGTGCGATTTCGGGTGCAGTCACACCCGTTTCGGCGGATACTCCCAAGTGTGGTGCCCCGTCCCTCACCGTTCCTGGAACCCTTCCACGGGGTGCGTGTGCGGCCTTCATTTGTCGGGTTTGGCTGGTGGGCGGGATGGCGGCCGTTTGGAAGGGCCTTGAAGACGTTCCTCTGTGGGACGTTGCCGGCTGACGTGATCGCCCTTGCCGGCCAGACGGTGCTACCACCGATCAGGCCAGGGTTGGCACTGGCCGACGAATGGATGTTTGGCGCCGCCGCCCGGCCCTTCTCGGCCGTTCCGGCGCACGCCACGCTGGTTTTTGACAACTGGCTGGAGAAGTACCACGGCGGCCTGAATGCGTGCCTGCCTGGGTCGGGATGCGGTCCTTGCTTTCGTGAGGCGTCCGGCGACGGCCTGACGGATCGTCCCACGGACGGTTGAGGTCCGGTCGCCTTCCTTGGCTAAGGCCAAGAGCAAAGCGGCTTTGCGATTTCGGGCGGGCCCATTAAGCTGTGCGGTTTGCGCCGCGGCACCCCGCCATGAAACGTCTCGTCCCATCGTTGCTGCTCCTTTGCCTTTGCGCGGCTGCCCCCGCCAAAGATTGGAAGGTCATCCGCTTCGGCGTCGACCCGAGCTACCCGCCGTTCGAATCCAAAGCGCCATCTGGGGAACTGGTCGGGTTCGACATCGAACTTGGCAAAGCACTTTGCGCCAAGGTGAAGGCGGAGTGCCAATGGGTAGAAAACGATTTTGACGGCATGATCCCCGCCCTTCGCGCCCGCAAGATCGACGCGATCCTCTCCGACATGGCCATCACGGAGAAGCGCTCGGCGCAGATCGATTTCACCGACCCCATCGCCTACAGCCCGACGCGCATGGTGGCCAAGGCAGGTTCCGGCTTGGAGCCGACCCCGGCCTCGCTGAAAGGCCGGTCGATCGGCGTGGAGCAGGGGACCGTACAGGAAACCTACGCCCGCCTTTACTTCGAACCCGCCGGCGTTCGGGTGGTTTCTTACCAGAACCAGAACGGGGTTTACGCCGATTTGAAAGCGGGACGGTTGGACGCTGCGCTCCAGGACGCCGTCCAGGCTGGGTACGGTTTCCTGAAGACGCCGCAGGGGGAGGGGTTTGCCTTTGCCGGGCCGGAGATCAAAGACGAGAAGGTGCTTGGGGCGACGGCGGCGATCGGCCTGCGTAAAACTGACGCCGACTTGCGCACCGCCCTGAACGCGGCCCTGGCCGATTTGCGCAAGGACGGCACGTACGCCGAGATCGCGAAGAAGTTCTTCGACTTCGATCCGTTGCCGCCGGAGAAACGTCCTTGAACGATCTCCTGGAAGGGTACGGTCCCCAGCTCTGGGTAGGCACGCAATCGACCCTCGAACTCGCCTTTGGATCATTGGCGGTGGCGTTCGTCCTCGGCCTGATCGGCGCGGCCGCCAAACTTTCCTCGCGCCGTTGGTGCGCGATCCCAGCTTCCCTCTACACCACGCTGGTCCGCGGCGTGCCGGACCTGGTCTTGATGTTGCTGCTTTACTACAGTTGCCAAGACGGGCTTAACCGGCTCACCGACGCCCTGGGTCAACCGCAGATCGACATCGATCCCTTCTTGGCCGGCGTGACGGTGCTCGGCTTTATTTACGGCGCCTATTTCACCGAAACGTTCCGCGGCGCGGTGTTGGCCGTGCCCAAAGGGCAGGGGGAAGCGGCGTTGGCGTTCGGCATGACCCGCCGCCAAGCATTCGCGCGGGTGGTGTTCCCGCAGATGATGCGGTTTGCGTTGCCGGGGTTGAGCAACAATTGGCAGGTGATCCTCAAAGCCACGGCCCTCGTCTCCATCATCGGGTTGCGCGAGGTGGTGCGGGCGGCCCAGGACGCCATCAACGGCACCAGCGCCAAAGGCGCTTACCATGCCTTCGTCTTCCTGGTGGTCACGGCCGGCATCTACCTTTTGTTGACGACGGTTTCCAACTTCGGCTTCGTGCTGCTGCGGCGGCGCTACTCGGCCGGTTTTGAACTCTTTCCCCGATGACCGACCTGCTCCGGCAGTACTGGCAGGCGTACTTGTGGGGCGGCCCGGGCCGGTTGAGCGGGTTGACCATCACCCTCTGGTTGACGGTCTTGTCAGTCGCGCTCGGCTTCTGCCTGGCCCTCCCACTCTCCATCCTGCGGGTTTCGCGCCAACCCTGGTGGAGCGGCCCCGTGGCGGTCTTCACCTACGTTTTCCGCGGCACGCCCCTCTACGTGCAATTGCTGATCTTTTACACCGGCGTCTTCAGTTTGGACGCCGTGCGCGGTAACCCGGCGTTGAACGCGTTTTTCCGCGACGCCATGGATTGCACGGTCCTGGCGTTTACCCTGAACACGGCGGCCTACACCACCGAGATCTTTGCGGGAGCCATCCGGGCGACGCCCGCCGGCGAGGTTGAGGCCGCGCGCGCCTTCGGCCTGTCGGGTTGGACGCTTTACCGGCGGATCCTGTTGCCGTCGGCGCTCCGGCGCGCGCTGCCGGCCTACAGCAACGAGGTCATCCTCATGCTCCACGCCACCACGCTGGCCAGCACGGCCACCGTCGCCGACCTGTTGAAGGTTGCGCGCGATGCTTCCTCCGAGTACTACCTCCCCTTCGTGGCCTACGGGACGGCGGCGCTCCTTTATCTGGCGGTGACGCTCGCCTTGGTTTGGGCGTTCCGCCGGGCCGAGCGCCGCTGGCTAGCCCACCTCCGCCCGGTGAGGGCGTGACTGAGACCGGCTGGCGGGGAAGGGGATCCATGGAGAAATTGGTCGTCGAAAACCTGCACAAACGCTTCGGCGCAAACGAGGTGTTGCGCGGCGTTTCCCTGCGGGCGACGGCCGGCGACGTCGTCAGCGTGATCGGGTCCAGCGGCTCCGGCAAAAGCACGCTGCTCCGTTGCATCAACCTGCTGGAACTACCCGACGCCGGGCGTATCGCGCTCGACGGCCGTGACCTGCCGCTGCGACGAGATCGCGCCGGGCGCCTCACCGTGACCGATCCGCGCGAACTGCGCCGGCTCCGCACGCGTTTGGCCATGGTGTTTCAACACTTCAACCTTTGGCTCCACCTCACCGCGCTCGAAAACGTGATCGAAGCGCCGGTGCACGTGCTGCGCGTGCCGCGCCGGGAAGCGGTGGCGCGGGCCCGGCAGTTATTGGAGAGCGTCGGGTTGACTTCCGCCGTCGAAGACATGTATCCGGCCCACCTCTCGGGCGGGCAACAGCAGCGCGTCGCCATCGCGCGCGCTTTGGCGATGGAACCCGAAGTGATGCTCTTCGACGAACCGACCTCGGCGCTAGACCCGGAGTTGGTCGGAGAGGTGTTGCGCGTGATGCAAGGTTTGGCGGAAGCCGGCCGCACGATGATCGTAGTGACCCACGAGATCGGGTTTGCGCGGCACGCCGCCAACCGCGTCTTGTTCCTGCATGCCGGCCAAGTGGAAGAGGAAGGCAGCCCGGCGGAAGTGCTCGGCCATCCGCGCAGTGAACGGCTGCAACGGTTCTTGGCCGGGGTCACGCAAAGGGCGTAGCCGAAACGGCGGTTGCCAGTTGCCGGTTCGGAGAAAAGCGGGAGCTCGCGCGCGACGCCGGTGGGGCGAAAACCCGGACGCCAAAGGGAAGCGGCCACCAGGACCGACGGTCGGCGGGCGGTTTGAGCCTGCAGCTCCACGGGGTAAGCCAGGAGTGCCCATGCTGAAGGTGCTGGCAGGGTCGGGCCGCCGGCTCAAACCAACCGGCAGTCGTTTCTCACCGAAAGCCGCTGCCCTTTGCCGGTCGGGTTTTCGCCCCACCGGGTCACTCGTAAGTCCCGCTACCCTCTCCACGCGGAATTCGGACCT
>CAXUNV010000214.1:0-7851 GCA_964252355.1 uncultured Chthoniobacterales bacterium
GCGCGCCCGTACGAATAACCGCGCATGGTGCGAGCGCCAGTCACACGGCGAAACACCCCGTTGCCTTCCTCAAAAAGGGCGGTGTAGACGTACGGAAAACCGTCCAGGCGTTGCCGGGGGATCTTTTGGCTGATGAAGCGCTCGATGTCGATCATCGCTTTGGCCTCTTCCGCCGTCACCAGGGTGAAGGCGTCGCCCACCCGCTCCGTAATCCTCAGGGTGCAACGGGATGTCGTAATTGATGACGTGCGAGACGCCGGAGATGTCGAGGCCGCGCGCGGCGATGTCGGTGGCCACCAGCACTTCAAATTTCCCGGATTTGAAGCCGTCCAACGCTTCGGTACGTTCGCGCTGGCTGCGGTCGGAGTGCAACACCGTCACCGAGTGTTTCAAACCGTTGAGGCGGCTGGAGATCGTGTCGGCCGCCTGCTTCGTCCGGGTAAAAACGATGACGCTGTGGTAATGCGTCTTTTCCAGCAGGCCGACGAGCAGGTCGAACTTTTGGGCGGCGGCCACCGGATAAAACGCGTGCGTGACGGTCTCGGCCACGGAGCGGCGCTCGCCGATTTCGACCACTTCGGGGTTGCGCAGAACCCACGAGCAGAGGTTCTCGATTTCCGGGGGGATCGTGGCCGAGAAAAGGAGGGTCTGCCGTTCCTTTGGGCACATCTGCACGATCTTGCGCACGTCGGGCAAGAAACCCATGTCCAGCATGCGATCCACCTCGTCCAAAACCAAAATCTCGACCCCAGACAGCTTCAAAATCCCCTGCCCTTGCAGGTCGAGGAGCCGGCCCGGCGTCGCCACCATCACGTCGACGCCAGCCTCCAACAGTGCCTTTTGCGGCCCGTAACCGACGCCGCCGTAGAACACGCCGATCTCGAGGTCGCTGAACCGCGCGTAGTGCTGGACCGCGTCCTCGACCTGCACGGCCAACTCGCGCGTGGGCTCAAGGATGAGGCAGCGCGGCCCGCCGTGCCGACGGAGCCTCGTGAGGATCGGTAGGGCGAAGGCGGCCGTCTTGCCTGTGCCGGTTTGCGCCGAACCGACGACGTCGCGGCCTTGCAAAATGAGCGGGATACACCGCTCTTGGATGGGGGTTGGGTCGGCGAACCCGAGGCTTTGCACCCCGTGCACGACCGGCTCTAGCAGCCCCAGGTCTTGGAAACTCATTTTGGGAGAGAGCATCGGGGGGATGCTCCTCCCGCGCAAATGGACGTTTTCGGCGCGCCCCGCGCGGGGTTGTCCGCAGAAATCCAAACAGAAGAACACGAAGGTAACGCCAAACGTTTAACGGAGGACGACGCGCCAGCTCGTGGCAGCGCGCAATTGATTCGCCGCCGCTTCTCGTGTCTGCTCAGACGCGTGATCAGCCGCGTCCTGTTCGTCTGCACCGGCAACTTTTACCGAAGCCGTTTTGCAGAGGCCCTCTTCAACCACGAAGCCGAGGGAAGCGGGTTGGAGTGGCGCGCCTTTTCGCGGGGCTTGGCCATCCACTGGGCCGAAGGTTACCTTTCGCCGTACACGCGCGCGGCGTTGGCCGCCCGCGCCATCGATCTGCGGCACACGGGACCGGGCCGAATGCAATTGAGCGAACACGACCTCCAAGCGGCGCAACGGGTGATCGCACTCGACCGGGAGGAGCATTGGCCGATGATGCGCGAGGAGTTCCCGAAGTGGGCGGACCGGATTGAGTACTGGGACGTGGTCGACCTGCCGTTCCGCTCCTCGGAAGTGGCGTTGCCGGAGATCGAAGCCCGCGTCCTCGCGTTGCTGGACGAATTGAGCCCGTGAAGCCGTTGGCAGACCTGCAACTCCCGAGGGTGCGCAAGGCCCGCAGTGGCAAGGTGCGCGAGGTGTTCGACCTGGGCGACCGGCTCCTCATCGTTGCCACCGACCGCATCTCCGCCTACGATTGCATCCTGCCAGACGCCATCCCGGGCAAAGGCGAGGTGCTCACCCAGCTCTCGGCGTTCTGGTTCCGGCGCTTCCGTCACGTGCCGACCCATTTCCTGTCGGTCGACCCCGGCGATTTCCCGCGCGAACTGCGCGCCCACACCGAGGTGTTGCGCGGGCGATCGATGCTGGTGCGGAAGGCCGAGGCGTTTCCGGTGGAGTGCGTGGTGCGCGCCTACTTGGCCGGCTCGGCTTGGCGCGAGTACCAGGAGACGGGGAGCATCGCCGGGGAACGCTTGCCGCCGGGGTTGGCCTTCGCCGCCCCGTTGCCGGCACCCATCTTTACCCCGGCGACCAAAGCGGTCACCGGCCACGACGAAAACATCTCGTGGGACGGTTTCGTCGAGCGAGTCGGCGAGAAGGCGGCCGTGCGCTTGCGCGATCTTAGCCTGACGGTCTTTGCCGACGCCAGCGCGCACGCCTCCACCCGCGGCATCACCATCGCCGACACCAAATTCGAGTTCGGGCTGATCGACGGCCAAGTGGTCTTGATCGACGAATGCCTGACGCCAGACTCTTCGCGGTTTTGGCCAGCCGAGTCGCACCGGCCCGGGTTGAACCCGCCGAGTTACGACAAACAGTTCGTGCGCGACTACCTTTCGACCCTCCCCTGGGACAAAACGCCCCCGGCACCGCCTTTACCACCGGAGGTCATCGCCCGGACCGCTGAAAAGTACCGGGAAATCTTTGAACGGCTAACCGCGCCATAACCGCCGTGATCGGTTGCGGTTCCGGCGGCCACCACCCGGAGATTGGTAGGGCGGCAAGGCGAGGAACCTCACCCGCCGCCGGGCATCAAGGGGAGCGTGGGCGTCCCGCCCGTTCTGGAACCGGGCGGCCTACTCCCCCGCCAATTCCCCCTTCGCTTTTTGCAGCTCGGCCATCTGTTTCGGCGTGGCTTCAGGGTAGGCCAAGCGCAGCGCTCGGACTGTTTCCACGATGACCTGCGACACCGCCAGGCGGGTGAACCATTTGTGGTCGGCCGGCACGACGAACCAGGGCGCCGCCTCCGTGCTGGTGGCGTTGAACACCGCCTCGTAAGCCTCCGCATAGTCGTCCCAGAAGCGCCGTTCCCGGATGTCCGATGCGGAAAACTTCCAGTTCTTTTGCGGGTCGTCGATGCGGGCAAGAAACCGTTTCTTCTGTTCCGCCTTGGAAACGTTCAGGAAGAACTTGAGGATGATCGTGCCGTTGTCGACCAACCGGCGCTCGAACGCATTGATCTCGTCGTAACGACGCTCCCAGACGGACCTCTTCCCGCCGTCCTTGGGCAGGCGTTGCGCTTCCAGCAACTCCGGGTGCACCCGCACCACCAACACCTCCTCATAATAAGAGCGGTTGAAAATGCCGATGCGACCGCGTTCCGGCAGGACTCGCGACGGGCGCCACAGGTAGTCGTGCGCCAAGTCCTCTGACGACGGGTTTTTGAAGCTGTGAACGTCGCACCCCTGCGGGTTTACCCCCGACATCACGTGCTTGATGGTGCCGTCTTTCCCGGCGGCGTCGAGCGCCTGAAACACGAGCAGGAGGGCGTAAGTCCGGCTGGCGTAAAGGATGTCTTGCTGGGTGGCAAGTTCCCGCACGTTCGCCTCCAGCGCCCCTTGCGCTTCCTTTTTGTCCCGGTACTTGCCTGTGTACTTGGGGTCGAAATCGTTCGTCAAAGAGATCTTCCGACCGGGCCGCGCCATCAACGCTTGGAGGTCAAAGCCGCCGGTCTCTTGCAAGTGGTCGCCGACGTGAAACATCCCGGAAGGTACGGCAAAACGCCCCGACCGTCACGACGGCGCCCATCGGCGATTGCCCAACCCTATCCCGTCGTCGATCTTTGCCCGCATGTCGTTTACCCTGCTGGCCGTCGACGGGGGGTCGCGCGCGCGCCGCGGCCGGTTGCAGACCCGTCACGGGGCCATCGAAACGCCGGTGTTCATGCCCGTCGGCACCCAAGGCACGGTGAAAGCCATGACTCCGCAGGAATTGCGGGAGGTCGGTGCCCAAATCATCCTCGGCAACACCTATCACCTGTTCTTGCGGCCGGGACTCGAGGTCATCGAGCATTTTGGTGGGCTGCACCGGTTCATGGCTTGGGATCGGCCGATCCTGACGGACAGCGGCGGTTTTCAGGTCTTTTCCTTGGCCAAGTTGCGCCGCATCGCGGAGGACGGCGTGCACTTTCAGAGTCATCTCGATGGAAGCCCGTGCTTCCTGAGCCCGGAGATCGCGATGGAGGTACAGACCTCCTTGGGCTCGGACATCGCCATGGTTTTCGACGAATGCCCTCCGTACCCGTGCGACCGCCCGTACGCCACAGCCAGCCTGGAGCGCACGCTCCGTTGGGCGCGGCGGTGCCGCGATTGGGCGGCAGGGGTTGAACCGGCGCGCCGTCCCTTGGTCTTCGGCATCGTGCAAGGCTCCGTCCACGACGACCTGCGCGAGCGGAGCGCGCGCGAACTGGTCGCGCAAGGGTTCGACGGCTACGCCGTCGGCGGCGTGAGCGTAGGTGAAACCGAACCCGAAATGATGCAGGCCGTGGATGCCAGCGTGCCGTTCCTGCCCGAGGCGCAGCCGCGCTACGCCATGGGCCTGGGCACCCCCAACCAAATCGTGGAGATGGTGGCGCGTGGCATCGACATGTTCGACTGCGTCCTGCCTACCCGTTTGGCCCGCAACGGCACGGCCTTCACCGAAACGGGCACCCTCAACCTGAAAAATCAACCGTTTCGGAAAGACGAGCGCCCCATCGAGGAAGGGTGCGGGTGCGCGACTTGCCAGACCTTTACCCGAGGTTACCTCCGGCACCTCATCAAGGCGGAGGAAATCCTCGGGCTGCGGTTGGTGACGATCCACAACCTCTTCTTCTACCTCCAACTGATGGCGCGGATCCGGGCGGCCCTGGACGCGGGCACGTTTGGTGCCTTTCGGGAAACGTTCCTTGCCAACTACGCCCGGTACCAGCCGAAGCCGTCGGCGGCCACGGAAGACGGGGAGGTGGCCCCAGATGCGCAGGAAAGCGTCATTGGCCCACCCACCCATTGACGCATGGTTGCCCGGGCCGCAGTACCGGGGCCGCCGACGCGCGTGCCCTAGCCACCCGGCGAAGACGCACCAACAAGCGCCTTGACAAAATCCGTTTGACTACTCACGTTCCCGCTCCCGCGCGTTCCGGACTCCCGGTCGCGGGCGTTTCACACCGATATGTCCAGCCAATTGCTTGAGGAAGCTTCCAAAATCATCCCGAACACGGCCGTGCTCATCAACGTGGTCTCCAAGCGGGTGCGCCAACTCAGCAACGGTCGTCCGCCTCTGGTCGAGGTCGGGCCGCGCATGTCGCACGCCGACGTGGCCTTCACCGAGATCATCCAAGGCAAGCTTAAGCTGGAGGATCTCTCAGAAGCCGCGACGCCCGAAGAGGTGTGATGGTGCGGCGGGGCGGTGACGCCGCAGCCCCCTGCCGTTTGGTAACCGGCGATTTTCGATTTGCGGCGGCGCGGGGCGCCCTGCCACGTTGAAGCATGTCCGCAGAAATCGCGAGCAACCGGCGCGCCTACCACAACTACCGCATCGCGGAAAAACTCGAGGCGGGCATCGAGTTGAAGGGCACCGAGGTCAAATCCATCCGGGCCGGCTTGGCCAACCTAAACAACGCGTTCGCCAAGGTGGAAGGCGCGGAAGTTTTCCTGCACGACGCCGACATCCAGCCGTACGCGCGGGCCAGCCATGAGCAGCACGAACCTAAACGGCCGCGCAAACTCCTGCTGCACAAGGCGGAGATCCAGCGCTTGTTTGAGGCCAGTTCGGTGAAGGGCCAGACCTTGGTGGCTTTGCGGCTTTATTGGAAAGATGGCCGGGTGAAGTTGGAGCTGGGGCTCGGCCAAGGCAAAAATCACGGCGACAAACGCGAAGACCTGAAAGAGAAGGCAGCCCGTCGCGAGTCCGACCGCGCCATCTCCGATTTCAACCGCCGGCGCGGGTAGGCGCTTTGCGCCGGGCCGCGCGGGCGCCTAGGCAGCGTCGCCCAGTTCCACTTCCCAAAACGACACGTCTACAAACTTCCGCCAACAGCTCTCCAGTGGCGGTCGTCCGGAAACGAAAGCGTTCAGCGGGTGCCAGCGCGGCTTCCGCGGCACTCGCGAGAGGTGCATGTTGGCCTCTTGCGGCAGCCGGTTGCCCTTGCGCGTGTTGCAGCGGATGCATGAGCAGACCACGTTTTCCCAGGTCGTTTGGCCGCCGCGGTTGCGCGGCAACACGTGATCAAGATTCAGGTCAGAACGTTCAAATCGGACGCCGCAATACTGGCAGGTGTGGTTGTCGCGCTCAAAAACGGTCTGCCGGCTGAATTTGACGTCCTTCTTCGGCAGCCGATCAAACGTTTGCAGCACGATGATCTTCGGGATACGCAATTGGCTGCGCACGGTCCCGATCGCGTCAGGCCCGGCGTAAGTGCGCGAATGCTCCACCCAATCGGCAAACGCGAGGGTAGCAAACTCGTTTCCCGCATCCGTCGAAACCACGCGTGCGGTGTCGTGGTACAGCAGGAGGAAAGCGCGGCGCGCCGAGCAGAGGTGCACCGCCTGCCAAAGCCGGTTCAGCACCAATACCTGACTGTGAAGCAACGGGTTCACGCTGGGCGCAAAGGAAGTGCCCGAACCCGTTGCCCCGGATCGGACCCCGCGAGGCTAACACGACGCAAAATGGCTGTCAAAATGGCGGGACGGACCCAAAGACCTAGACCCGGACGGCCTCGGTCGGGGTCGGAACCGTCCCGGCATCTTGCCGGTTGTGCAGGAAGGCAAACGCCGGGACAATGTAGAAAAATGTCGTCAGCAGGCACCAGAACACGCCCACGGCGCAGACGAGCCCGAGTCCGCTCAGGGCCGGGTTTTGCGCCGGGATCAACACGGCGAATCCTGTGACGGCCGTCAGCGCGCAAATCAACAACGGTTTGAGCACGTTGGCCAAGTTCTCCTGCAGGTCCCCGGCGCGCCGGCCAACGATCAGGAATTGGATGCCATGGTCGACGCCGATCGCCAGCACGAGCGGGAAGGCGAGCGCGTTGAGCAGGTTGATCGGCACGTGCGCCACCTTCAGCGTGGCGACCAGCCCGAGCATGGAAAGCGCCAGGGCCGAGGAGTGCACAAACCAAAGCGTGAACCGCCGAAACACCAGCCAGAGCAGCACCAAGATCAGCAGGGCCACGGTGGTGGTGAACGCGACCAACTCGCCCCGGGCCCAGGGTACCAAATCAAACAGCGTAAACGTCATGCCAGTCACGACGGCCTGCGGGTCAGCCCGGTGGATGAGGTCAGCCAACCGGCGTTGGTCGGCTTCGGTCGTCAACGGCGAGCTTGGCCTCAGAAAACCAACGGTGAGGGTCGGACGGTTGGCGAAGTAACGTTCGATGAAGAACCACCAACTCGAGCTGGGCGGCAGCAGCGACGACCAATCCGGCAACCCCGTGCGTCCTTTCTCGCGGTCCAAGTCGTTGAGAGCGTCCAACGCCCCGGAAAACGCGGCGGGGTCAAACCCGTTGGCTTCCAAACCCGCCCGCACCGCCACGGCGGCACCCGCCACGTCAACGTCTTGGAGGAAGGCGCGGTTCTGCGCCACCAATTCCGGGGAAAGGGCCAGCGGCAGCGGCGTGCTGTAGTACTTGATTTCGCCCGCCTCTTTCGCCCGGCCCAGGGCGTCGGCAAGCTTTGACCAGCGGTCGTGCACCTCTTGGACGGTGCCGCCGTCGACCAGCACGCAAACCGGGTCGGTCTCCTGTTTCAGCTTTGCCTCGATGGTCCGGCGGGCGACGGAGGCTTGGCTGGTGGTCGGTTCAAGCGAACGCGGGTCGGTGTCGAATTTCAGCGGGACGCCCGGCGCCAAGGCCAGCGCCGCCGCCACCGCGAGCAC
>CAXUNV010000215.1:0-7815 GCA_964252355.1 uncultured Chthoniobacterales bacterium
GTGGCCCTCACCGAGAAGGGGGAGGAGCTTGCCCGCCTGCGCGAAGCGACGCCCCCGAACACCCTCGATCCGCTGCTCCAGCCGCCCCGTTGACTTCCCCTCGCCGAGCGGCAAGTCTTTCTTTTGGGCAAACGCGCTTCCGGAACGGCTTAACCTACGGTCTTTACGCCCCTGAAAGAGGTCCTCCCGTTTTGCAAAGACAGCTTTGGCATGGCCTTGGGCCCCCTCTTGCGCGTACTCGCCGTGGGCCCATCCGCTTGTCCCTACAGTGGTGCGCCAAAGTCGTCGTCGCTGCTACGGCAACAGACCCGTGCATCGCCAAAGCGACAGGTTCGAGGATTCCGTGACATCTTGTAAAGGTGCACAGGTCATTGAGCCAACCCAGAAACTAACCCACGCGGAGATCGGGTATCCCGACAGCTACCTTAAGGCGTTTGTTGCTCAGATTTTGTCAGGCCGGTCGTCCCGAGAATGCGCGACGAACCGCCGCAACAAATCGGCCTCCCTTTTCCTATTGGCGAAGCGGTCGTTTAAAGTTCCGCCTGACAAATGGGAAACCAATCAGCGCGTCATTCACCTGACGCGTGGCGCAGGTTGAGGGATTTGGAACCAACCTTGCCCCATGCCTTAACCTTTTCCCCTTCGATGCAGCGGCATGTGGTTGTTTGACGAGGGAGTCTGGATCGCTGGGGCGACGACCATCGGGTCCGTTGCCTGACGATTCGAATCCCTATTTTCAACTCCTACGACCCGAAGGGTGGCGCCCGCCGCTTCCAGGGCCTTCGCTTTGGCGCGGGGAAGACCACTGTCCGTAATGGTTAAATCCACGTCGCGCAGGCGCGCGAAGCTGGTCAGGCAGTTGTGGCCGCATTTCGAGGAATCGACCAACACGTAGCCCTCGTCGGCGCTCCGCATGAGCGCCTCTTTGACTTGCGCGTCGTCCGCGTTCGGCGTGCTGTGCCCCCGCTCGGCGGTGAAGCCCGAGCTGCCCAGAAAGGCTTTGTCCGCGCGGTAGCGCTCGATGATGGTCAAGGTCTCGCGCCCCAGCAGCGCCAGGCTCTTGTTTCGGACCATGCCGCCCAACAAGAGGATCTCGTAGCCGGCGCTGGAGAGCTCGAGGGCGGCCGGGACCGAGCAGGTGATGATGAAAGCGGCTTTGACCTGCTCCTTCAACAGCTGCGCCAAGGCCAGCGTGGTGGTGCCGGCATCCAGCAGGATGGTGTCCCCATCCTGGATGTACCCCAAGGCCGCGGCGGCGATGGCGAGCTTTTCCTGACGGTGCTGCTGCGCGCGCTCGAGGAACGATCGGTTGAACCGGCTGCGGTGGGAAAAGACGGCCCCGCCGAACGTGCGCTCCAGCAGGCCTTCCGCCTCCAGGTCATCCAGGTCCTTGCGGACGGTGACGACGCTGACCCCGAAACGGTCGGCCAACTCGCTCACGTTCAAGGTGCCCGTCGCTTCCAGGAGGTTGATCATCTGCTGGCGCCGCAGGTCTGATTTTGGCATCAAGGACTCCTCTGATCTTCGCAGTGAACCAACATAGCAGGAAGCCTGCCTATCTTCAAAACTTCAAAGGAAAACCGGGTCGAGATGTAAGTCGCAGAGCAAACGGCCTCTGGAAACCTTCGTAAGTCAGTCACCTCAGGATTGCTTAAAGCCGCGTGTCCCTTTCGCTGCTTCCATAAACCCAAGGATGAACCGCCCTGCAAAGATTTACACCAGACGTCAAAGGAGGAACCAAGCCTTGCGCCATGCGGTGGGTGGAGGCGCGAGAAGGCTTAGCAGGTCACAAGCCCTTCGACCAAGGAGAGGGTGTCGGGCAAGGGCTCTTTGATGGGCCGCGAGGACGACGGCACCGGTTTGCGGCCGAACGGTGCCGGCTACCCGGTAAGGATACCCACGCGTTCGCCGCCAAGTTCATCCGGTGAGACAACGATCCTGCACGGCCAGAGGTTGTGTGCTTCACCGTGTTCAAGGTAGAAGGGGTCGTCTTGGGAACGTTTGCTTTTCGCGCTCCGCAGGCTGTCCTGCAAATCGTCCCACGTCTTTGGACCGACAAACAGAACACCGGCAAGGGCTGACTCGTGGGTACCCGAGGCTGACCTGGCCTGCCGAGAGGTCATGCATTTGCGGGAGGCGACGGCGCCGTTGAAAACGGTCGCGCTGTTCTAGCGGTTTGAACAGGGCCCACACCCAAGCGTCTGCGGAAGCCTGATCCAACGTGCGTTATTCCAGAGGCGCCGAAAGCGGCCGCAGGACGGGGTCAACCGTTAAAAGGCCGCACGGAGCTTCCCGGAGAAAAGTATGCGTAAGTAAAGCAGGTTTTTCTTTGCACAACGTCAACGTTTTCGAAGAACTAACCTTCTCGGAGTTTAGTCTGACGAAGTGAGTCACCTTGCGACCGTTTAGGTTGCCGAAGGATGTCCCACTCAGACATCATATTTCAGCGCAGCCCTCGGCTCATTGAGATCCGTAGTCGCTGGCGTCATGAATCAACGATCCGGTGAGCAACGTTACGGACTTGCGCAGGCCTTCCATGCGAGAAAGCACCATATCCTCATGCTCAATGGACAGCCAACCGTCATAGCCGTTCAGACGCAGGAGGTAACAAAAAGTCCGCCACCATTGTTCACCGTGGCCATAACCCAAGGTGATATAGTTCCAGGCGCGAGCCTTAACGTTTGCGTGTTCGATCGTCTCCAAGCGCCCCGTCAGATTCAGCGCCGCCTCGTTTAAAAGGGTGTCCTTCGCGTGGACGTGGTGAATCGCCGCACCGAGAGCACCGACGGCGACCAGCGGGTCCGCGCCCATCCAGAACAGGTGACTGGGATCCAGATTGGCCCCCAAGATTGGCCCAATTTCCTTTCGCAATCTCAAAAGGGTCGGCACGTTATACACCAATTGGTTCCCGTGCATCTCGACGCACAATCTCTTGATTCCGCAACCTTCAGAAAATGAAGCCAATTTTTGCCAGTAAGGCAAAAGTTTTGTATTCCATTGCCAATCCAGAATCTCCCGATTCTCCGGCGGCCAAGCGCACGTAACCCAGTTGGGTCTCACGTCGTTCGGTCCTCCAGACGGCAGGCCAGACATCAATACAATCGTGTCAACGCCAAGCAATTGAGCCACCCGGACCGTGTTGTAGACGACTTCACTATGGCGTTCACCGCCGGCCGGATGGAGTTGGTTACCGCTGCAGTTCAGCGCCGCCAGTTCTAGCCCGTTCTGCTTCAGCACCGACAGAAGCTTCAGCCGTTCCTCTTTGCTTCCCAACAGAGACTTCAAGTCCGCATGCGGGGCCGGGGACCAGTTACCCATTCCAAGCTCTAAGGCAGCGACGCCCAAATTCGCAGCGGCCTTTGCCGCTTCCTGGAAAGTAAGGTGTCCCAAACTGTCGGATACTGCACAAATCTTCATGTCCGTTTCTCCACGACCTGAATTTCGGTATTCGGGCAGCCTATCGGAGCCTTCCGTCCATGATCCATGGGTGCGTGCTGCATCCCGGCCGCTCCAGATTGCCTCCCAAGATATTTGCTTTCTTATTGCGAAAAGAAACCAAAAAGTGCTTTAATCGACCAAGGAGCGCAGCAAAAGTTTGTTGAGCGGCTGTAGACTTGTTCCAACCCCCGAAACGTTTTTCCTCCTCCTGAAAATAACCCACCCCCCAATGCCGGAAGCATGCCTTCCCTTAAAGATCATGAAGACCCTGCAACCAGGACATCCGATCCAGCTGGTATTAGCCATTGGTCATCCCCGTACCAAAAGTTCCTTTTCGTTCCTACCTCGGCGAAACCTTGCCGTGTTACTGGCCGTTGCGACCATGGCTGGCGTGGTTGAACGGGTTCCTGCAGAGGATCGGAAACCTACCATTCCAGTGATCGTCAAGGATACCAGTTCCTCTTATTGGCAGACCGTGTTTGCCGGTGCCCGCAAGGCCGCTCGGGAACTCGGCGTCAACGTGCCTGAACTCGGCGCACAGGCGGAGAGCGACATCAACGGGCAGATCTCGATTCTCGAGGATGCGGTTGCCGGCAAGCCGGCAGCCGTCGTCATCGCGCCGACGCAGTTTAAAGCGTTGGGCAAGCCCATCGACGAAGCCGCCAAGAAGGCGAAAATCATTGGCATTGACTCCGCCGCGGACTCCCAGAGCTTTACCGCTTTCCTGCAAACGGACAATGAAAAGGGCGGGCGCGTGGCTGCCGACGGGTTGGCTGCCGCTATCAAAGCACAATACGGCAAGGAAGAAGGTGACGTGGCCTTGATCAACTTTCTGGCTGGTGTCGGTTCGCTGCAAGCACGAGATAAGGGTTTCAAAGACCAGCTCGCGGCGAAATACCCTGGCCTGAAACTAATTGTGGAGAAAGTCGCAGACGGTCAGGCGGTGACCGGCTTGAACATCATGACCGACTTGATCACCGCCAACCCTAACCTGCGCGGGGTTTTCTCGGACGCGCTTTTCATCGGACAGGGCGCCGGACAGGCAGTCGCGGAGAACAAGGCCGGGGGTAAAATCAAGCTGGTTTCGTTCGACTCTGACGACAAGCTGATCAAATTCTTGAAAGACGGCACGATCGCGGCCCTCGTGGTTCAGGATCCATTTCGCATGGGTTATGAGGGTGTTAAAACCGGTCTGGCTGCGTCCAAAGGAGAAAAGGTGGAAGCGGTGATCGACACGGGAGTTACCTTGATCACCAAGGAGAATATCGAAAACCCAAGGTCGCAAGAACTGCTGTATCCGAAGCTGAAGTAACATCCACTCCGGAGCTATGCCAACTGACCTGAGGGTGTGTGTGGTGGGGGCCGGTAAAATGGGGGCCGACCACATCGAGCGCCTCACGCACCGAACCGGCGGAGCCGAGGTGTCGGTGGTAGTCGATGCTGACCTCGCGCGCGCGCAAAAGACCGTTGAGGCGATTTCGTCAGCCGTGGCGGTATCCAATCTCGGGCAGGCGATGGAACGGGAGGATGTCGACGCGTTTCTGGTTGCGACTCCTGGCTTTCTTCACCGAGAGATGTTGCTGCAAATTCTGGAGCGAGACTTGCCGATCTTTTGCGAGAAACCCCTTACCCCGGACGCGCCGTCTTCCTGGGAAATCCTGGAAGCAGAACAGCGATTAGGAAAGAAACGCATCCAGGTTGGTTTTATGCGCCGCTTTGATGCCGGATATCAGCGCCTGCAAAGGCTCATCCTTTCTAAGGAACTGGGGGAACTCTTGATGCTCCACTGCTTTCACCGAAATCCCGAATCGCCGAGCGACTTCACCAACGAAATGCTCATCAATGATGCCGTCGTCCACGAATTCGACGTGATTCGCTACCTCACCGGTGGGGAGATCAAGAACGTTCAAGTCAGGTGCGGCCGCGTGACGCGTCATGCCCGCTCGGGCCAGCACGATCCGCAACAGGTGCTCATGGAGACGAACAACGGTGTCTTGGTCGATGTTGAAATCTTCATAAATGCGCAATTCGGCTACCAGGTTGCAACCGAAGCTGTCTTCGAAAGAGGTACCGCTAACGTTGGCGGGGACGGCGGGCCTTACGTTCGCACGGCGGGACGTTGGGGAGGTGAAATTACGCCGACCTTTGTCGAACGGTTCAAGGACGCTTACGATGACGAGGTGACACGTTGGGTCAAGGCCGCCAGACGAGACGAAATCGACGGGCCCACGGCTTGGGACGGTTACGTCACCGCAGCTTGTTGTGAGGCGGGTGTCGTTGCGCAACGAAGCGGCGAGAAGATCAACGTTTCTTTGAAGAAAAAGCCTAACATCTACTGCTAATCGTTTTGGCTCATCTTTTACAGTCTGAAAAGGTGAGTTGTTAAGGCCGAGGCACTCATGGGAGAACAAGAAAAATTCGGCAACTGGCGTTTGCTCCGTCGGTCGAGCCGGTTCTTCGATGGACCAGACAGCGGGGTCCGCTCCCGCATGGGACGGTGACTACGGCTGCGCCCTTACATGTCCTTAAACAGTTCGACAAGCGATTTGGGGCAACCCAAGCCTTTAAGCGCGTTGACCTGATTTTTGAAGCCGGCGAAATCCATACCAGTGTCGGCGAGAACGGAAGGTTCCCGTTACGGCTTGGAAGAGTTCCTGGAGGTCAAGTACCTTTGCATGGGCGGCATCGAGAAACCCAGCTCCACCCCGCCGCACGTCGGGCCGATCTTGGGGCGGCTCCGCCGGGCCACCCCAAAAAAAACAGAAAGCGTTCAAAGGGTCTGCATGCTGATCGGCGTCGACTGGGGCGGCACGAAGATCGAGGGCGTGGCCCTCACCGAGAAGGGGGAGGAGCTTGCCCGCCTGCGCGAAGCGACGCCCCGGCACGATTACGAGGGCTGCCTTCGGATCATCGTCAACTTGGTCGAACGCATCGAGCAGGCGACCGGGCAAACTGGCTCCATTGGAATTGGCATCCCGGGTTCGCTGGAGCCGAAATCGCGCCTCGGCAAAGGTGCGAGTTCCACGTGGCTGCTTGGCCGGCCGGTCGAGAATGACCTGCGTGCCGCCCTGGGGCGCGAGGTGCGGGTGGAGAACGATGCGGACTGCTTGGCTGCCTCGGAGGCGGTCGACGGGGCTGGCGCGGGCTACCACGTCGTCTTCGCCGTCATCCTGGGCAGCAGCGCAGGGGCCGGCATTGCGGTCGGCGGCAGGGCGCACCACGGGCCGAACAACAACGCGGGCGAATGGGGCCACAACCCGCTGCCCATCCCGGACGTCACGGAAATTCCGGGGCCGCCCTGCTTTTGCGGCAAGCATGGCTGCGTGGCGTCCTGGGTGTCGGGACGCGCTTTCCAGGAGGACTACGCCCGCCACGTCGAGCACCCACTTTCGGCCGACGCAATCATCGCCAAAGCGCGCGGCGGCGATCGCCTCGCCCGGCTGGTGTGGCGCCGTTACGTGAACCGGTTAGCCCGGGGTTTGTCGTTGGTGGTCAACGCGCTGGATCCGGACATCTTCGTGATGGGCGGCGGGATGTCTAACGTGGACGAGCTTTACACCGACCTTGCGCCCGAACTGGCGGATTACGTCTTCTCAGGCGTGTTCGAAACACCGATCCGCAAGGCGGTCCACGGCGATTCGAGCGGCGTTCGCGGCGCGGCTTGGCTCTGGAAAGAGACGTGACCAGATCACTCAGCCCCTCCTCCGCCTTTTTCCAGGATCATGGACCCTTCTTCGCTACAGGCACGTTTTGATTTTGCCTCCGGTTTGATTCAAGAAGCCGGCACCCTCGCCCTCGGCTATTTCCGCCGCCTGGACACGCTTAACGTGAAGCTCAAGGGCGTCCAAGACATGGCCAGCGAGGCGGACCTCAACACCGAAGTGCTCATCCGTGAGCGGCTCAAAGCCCGCTTTCCAGAAGACGCGTTTTTGGGGGAGGAAACCGGGCGCACCGAATTTACCCCAGGCCAAGGCATTTGGGTGGTCGATCCGATCGACGGAACCCAGCCATTCATCAGCGGCTTAACCGGCTGGTGCGTGTCGATCGCCTTCGTGCTGGATGGGACGTTGGAGATGGGCTTTGTGTCGAGCCCGGCGCGCGGGGAAGCGTTCGCCGGACGGCGTGGTGCCGGTGCGACGCTGAACGGTCGGGTGATCCGGATGAGTGCCGCCCGCAACCTGACCGACGGCATGCTCGGCGTCGGCTACTCGCCACGCGTGACGCCCGATCAGTTCCTGCCGCTCTTTGCCAGGCTGCTCAGGCGTGGGGCAATGTTCTACCGCGACGGTTCCGGGGCACTGGCACTCTGCAGTGTCGCGTGCGGGCGCCTGATCGGGTACGTGGAGCCGCACATCAACTCGTGGGACTGCCTGGGTG
>CAXUNV010000216.1:0-7811 GCA_964252355.1 uncultured Chthoniobacterales bacterium
GCGCCCCCCCCCCCCGCGCCCCCCCCCCCCCCCCGCCCCCCCCCCGCCGCCACCGGCGCGCCAACGCAAAGCCAGCAACGCCCATTCGTTAAGTGGTTGGGGGATCTTGGTCCGCCATGCCAGTCCCACCCGCGACCGGTGCGATGAATCGCTGGTGGCAATACTCGTCGAGCCAAACGGATCCGGATCGGTACCCGTTTGGGCTGAGCGCGGAGATGACGCTCCAGCAGATGAGGCAGTGCGCGTGATCGGCCGGGCCGGTGAACGTAGCGCGGTGCCACTGAAGCCACCTGGCTTCGCGGACGTTCCCCTCCAAGTACTCCGAATCCATCAGGGCTCCGTTGACTTCGACAATTCGACTCACGCGTTCCTTTCTATTGTCGCAAATAGTACTTTTGGTACCCCTCGATGCCACGCGTTTTAACATCCACATGAGGGTCACCGTGGAGTGGACCTGTGTGGATGTTGAAGGACCTCTTCGTGACCGGATTGAAAGAAGTTTTTGCTTGTGACCTCACGTCGCGCGCGGGACCGAGTTTTGCCTCAAGTGCCTTGGCCGCTTCGTCAGCAGATCTGCTTCCAAAAAATTGCGCTGGCGTGGTGAGGCCGCGTCTGGCATTCGGTGCGTTCTCCAACCCCCGCACGACCACCGCCCCCAAAACGGCGTCCTTCCCCAGCACCGCGACCGCCCCCTTGGCAATCGCGCCCACCCCGGCCGTGTTGGGCGCGGCGAAGCCGACGTCCATGGCCGCAGCGTCGGCACCCCAATTTTTACCCCGTCGCCGATTTCCCGCCGGCGCCCTCGGGGTACAACGCGAATCCGGGACGCCTTGTGGTCAAACTTACCAGCGGTGGAGTTCTGTCGTCAATGTGCAGATGATCTCGGGTGCGGTCGTTACCAACTTGCGGGCTTGATGATCGGCTTTCTGCCTGGAACCAGAATTTGGTCGGGCAACTGGCACGGCCCCAGGTAAGGTCCCACGTGGCGCACGGCGCTCGCTACCGCTGCCAACGAAGTGGCCGGCCGGGCAACCGGGCTTAGCAGCGTCACCGACAGGCCCACCTCCTCGGTGACGATGCGCAGAGGTTCGACCAAATCGGTGTCGTTGGTCAGCACGGCCGCCATCTCGAACGCCACCCGAAAGGCGTCACGCACCAAGTGCACGCCCAGGTTCACGTCGCTGCCCTTCTCCTCGGTTTTCCACACGCAAGCCACCTGTGGAACCACACCGCTGGGCAAAGCGCACGGCGGCCGAAACTCGGGGGGCTGCACCAGTCCCGCCCACTTTTGGCTGACGAGGAAGTTGCCGTAATGGACAGCCACCTCGGGCAGCGTGGCCAAGGCTCGCAGGTAGGCGTGCTGACGCGCGGGCGCGCTCGGGTCCACCCGGCCCGAGATGCGAGCCGTGTAGTAGTTGACCCGCTCGACTTGCGTCCCGGCCGGCAAAGCCGCCCGACTCAGGGCCACAACGTCCAGCCACTTGTGGCGGGTGCCTTTGAGGGCGCGGTAATAAAGATTGAAACCGTCGAGGTAAACGATGGTGCGGCCCATGGCGACGCTTGAGGAAAAGCAGAAGGCCGCCCAGGCTAGTGCCTCGGACGGCCTCTGAACCCGCGGCACGCCGCGGGGGGGTTATACTGGTGAATATGTAACTTCCAAATGGTCGTCGCAAGGCGATTTTAAACCGGACAATTTGTTTGGCGCTCTTCTACGGCGCGGCCGCAAGGACTTCTTTGCAAGCACGGTTACTCCTAAGCGTCCTCAGGCGGGGGCGAACCGGGCGTTCAAAATGTCCAGGCCGGCGCGCGCGATCCCCCAAGTCCCTTCGGGGACCCGCACGAAGCGGTTGGGCCCCCAGCGCCCGCAGGGGTAGCCCAAAGCGTGCGCCTCCACGGCGGCCGTGCCCCCAACTCGCCAAGCCGCTGAGCCGCCATGGCATATCCTGACCAACGCGCGGCGCCACCGCAATGACCTCCCCAAAGCGCCGCAAAGGCCATCGCGCCGGCCCCGCCCGCTCGAGTCCATCGAACAACGACCACCGACGCGTCCGACTCACTCAGACGCGTCCAGACCGGCGGGTCGCACGCGCGCCTTCCCGCGACCCCGCTCGCCTCTCTGGCGACCCTATAAAAGGTCGGCGGAGTTTCGTTTCAGGGATGACCGCCCCTCCGCGAGAGGCGCCGGTCTCGAGATCGACCACGAACCGTTGTTTTGCCTCCGTCCGGAGGTCCCAAAACTCGCCCGTGATCTCGCCGTCTGTCACTGAAACGATCTTCAGGTTGTCCCAGCTAAGTTGCTTCATTTTCCAAACGATCCCCGAAGCGCCGTAAGCCACCAAGTCGGTAAAGCTGGCACGCACGATCAGACCGGCGTTCTCCTCGCAAATGACATCGATCGTTGGAACCGCCGTCGCGCGCTCCCAATGGTCTGGCTGATCGGTCGTGATCAGGTACCCGTCCCCTTTCGCGACCACGAGCAGCCGCTCGGGTCGGGGGTGGAATAGACCCCGCTCAGCTAATTGGGTACGATCCGTCCAAAGGCGAAGGTTCCTATCCAGGACTCTCCGTGAACCGGCACCACCCGAACCGTCACCCCGTCGCGTCTTCCTGCGGAAGAGGCAGCCGGGAGATAGAAGCCGGGTTTTTCGCGGTCGTCTAGCTCGGGTTGCACCTCAAACTCACATTGATGCGGAAACGTTTGATCCACCTTCCATATGTTAGTCAGCTTTAAGGAGGCGGTGCGTCACCATTTCGGCGTTGTGGGTAACCGGAAGCCGCGTGCCGATTTGAAACGTTCCTTTCACCCCGTTGATGCTGATCCCCGAAGCTCATACATCACCGCGTCATGGCGCAGCACGGAGTCATCAGCATTGTGGCGGTTTAGCGTCGCCGTTCCGGTTCCCTGCTGCAAGACCCGCGTATCGAAGGATCCAGGAAAATAGTTGTATACGGCTCGGTCTCTTCGGGAGATCTCGTCAACTCCGCCCGGGTGTTGACGAGATTGGGCGCTTCGACCGTGGGCATCTCCGCAGTTTCTCCCTGCAATCTTACAGTTCTGCTCCTATGGCTCAAAATCGACGATCTTTCTTTGCTCGTCTTCAAAGACGCCCATGGCGGCGTCCTCCTTGTCGAAATATTTTTCCCAGAATCCGGGCCTCATCCAGGGTTCTGGGCCGAGCACGAATGAACCGTCGTCATACGGAACCAGGGCCCAACCGGGCGGGATCTTGGGGCTCACGACCTCGAACTGGCGCAAATCGAAGATCGCCGGCGTGTCCACTTCTTTTCCAAGGACCCGGACTTTGGTCCTCCCATGCAGAACAGAATACATTTCGAGGACGTGGTAAGTCTGACCGATCGTAAGAAAAGAACTGTAATCTTTTTCTTGGCCGGTCATCCCGTCCAGGAATCGGACGCACTTCACCTTCATGGCTTAGCCCCTCTCGAGTTGTAGACGGCTTTGTAAGCCAATCCGTAACAGACTTGGCCTGTAGTAGGATTTTAGTACGATGCCCTAGCGGTTAGTCAGCCTGCGGGCGAACCTCGATACCCAACGTTGCACGTCCTGAGAGGCGTCCTTTTGTCTCAAAGGCCATCGATAAGGGCGCGGTCGTACTCCTCCAGCCTGCCGATGACGCCGATTCCTTGGAGTTCCTCAAGGAAGCGCTCCGCGGCGTCTCGCGGGAGGCCGCCGAAGGTCACCATCTCCCCGTCGAGGATCCGGTCGGTGCAGGCCTTGCCCTCCACTAGGCCGAGGCCGGTCTACTTTCGGATCACCCTCGTGCAAGGCACCTTTGCCAGTTCCGGTCCCCAGCCGGTGACGACGACGCGGCTCATCGACGCAGACTAACGCGTCTGACCGTCACGCCAACGTCGTTGGGCGGGATCACGTCACGCCCGGCCAGCTCCATGGGGCGGACGCCGGGTCGACAGGCTCGGGGTGCCTTCTGTGAAGGCGGACGAGCCGTGCAGTCAAACCTCTTCGATCCTGCCGACGGCGCCGGTCTCCTCCACGTCTCGCAGGAAGGCTTCGGCCGTGGTCCGGTGGAGGTTAGGTGAGATGACGGTTTCCCCCGCCAGGAGCCGGTCGGCGCAGGCCTTGCCCTCCGCCACTCCCAAGCCCGCGCGCTTTCTGGTCGCCTCAGCGAGGCAGACGCTGCTAAAAACCCCTATGCCAAAGGACTTTTCCAGGGAGGAGTTCGCCTCGATGGCGCTTGAGGTTTTCGCGCGCGAGAAGCCGTTTGGCGCGCCGCGTTTCGACGCAGCCAGTTTCGCCATCGTGTCGTTGGACGGCGGGAGGGAAGCCTACACGCCGCTTCACGCGATTTACGAACGCTGCGCCCAAGGACGGGACCACGCGGCGCGCCGGCGTTTGCTTGAGGCGCACGTGCGCGCCCTCCCCACGGCAACGGCTTACGAGGGATGGCCGGAGGCCGCCCCCAGGCTACGGCCCGTCCTCAAGCTCCGCGCCGCGGTTGAACTTGGGTACCTGCAACTGCAACTCGCGGGCACACCGCATCCGCGGCGGGTCGCTCTCCCCGTCAACCCGCACTGGCTGCTCTGCTTGGCCATCGACACCGGCGACGCGCTCGGCTTCGTTTCGCCCGAACTCCTGCGCGCCTGGGGACGAACCCAGGATGAGGCGTTCGGGCGGGCCTGGGCGAACCTCGCCGGAGGCACCGTGACCGGCTTCCAGCGGCTCGGCTCCGGGCTTTACCGGGCGTCCTGGAACGACGGTTTTGATCCCGCGCGCCTCTGGCTTTCGGAGGGGGTCGACTCCCTCCGGCTACCGGGCGACCCGCTGGCCTTCGTGGCGTTGGACGGCCGCACTTTGCTTTGCGGTTCGGAGGACGCGAGGGCCCAGGCTGAGATGTTCAGCGACGCTGCAACGGCCGGACCCGGGGCGTGCGCCGGCTACGGCCTGCTGCGCCGGGGCGGCGCCTGGACGGGCCTCGTTCTCCCGGGCGCGACCTCGCCCGTAAACGGGTTTTTTACATGCCAGCTCGCGGCGGACGAGGCCGTCTACCAAGAACAGAAGCCGTTGCTGGAAGCCCTGCACCGCGACGGGCGCGGAGGGGTGTTCGTGGCGGATTTCGTCGCCTTCGACAGCCCGCGCCTCCAAAGGCGGTCCTCGGTCTGCGTTTGGAGCCGGGGCGTGCCGACCTCGCTGCCCAAGACCGAGCACGTCGCCCTCACGGACCCGCGCCAGCGGAAACCGGAAACCCGGACCCGGCTTTACCGCTGGGACGACCTCCACGCCCGCGCAGGCCACCTGATGCAGCCCGAGAACGTTTTCCCGCCGCGGTTCCGGGTCGACAACTTTCCTGGGCGCGACGTGCTCGCCCATTTGGAGCCGGTTTCGGTGTAGCGCACGCTTCGCTTGAGCCGCGCTCTTCGCTTCTTGGCTACGGGCGCTCAGGGCCACGCCCTCACGAATGCGATGTACGCCTCGAAGCTGGCGGGATCGCCGAGTGGAGTCTCGCGCAGCGCTCTGCGCATCGAGAAAACGCCGGCTGTCCGTTCGCAAAGCTCGTCCAAGCGGTCGGCGTGCGCCTCCCAATCTTTGGCCGCCGGGAAAAACCGCCAGACGACGAGCGGGGGCGCCACGTCCAGGCGTTCGCAGCCCTCCGGCGGCCGTAACCCCGCCGCTTCGAGAGCGGCCGCACGGTCAGGCGGCACCGCCGTGACCCAATAAAGGCCGGGCAGTTCCTTCGTTCCCTCCACGCCGATCCAGCCTGAAGTGGTTCCAACCCCAACGCCAAGCGTCTGGCGCACCAAGTAGTTCCTACGTTCGTGCTCGCCGCGCGTGTACGCGGCTCCAAACCGGAGCTCTGCCCCGGCGCCCGCCCGAAACACTCCTTCGATGTCTGCTTGGGTGAGCGTCGGCCCACGTCGGCGGCGGGCGATGATACGGCGGTAAGGCAGGCGGTCGTGGCCCAAGCTCGAGTAACTCACCCGTTCCGAGAAGAGGAAAAAACGTTCCCGGACGGCATTAACTAATTCTGCGTCGGAGCGGATCTCGCTTGCATCGCGACGGAGTTCTGTGGGCCCAGCCAACATCGGGCGTAACCGTTCCGGTAGGCGCAGCAGTTCGCCCGCGAACGCGGGCAGGCTAGCGACGGACACGTGCAGCTCAATTTCGAGTTCTAGAGCTCCCTTCATTAAGGTCCAAGGTACGGCAAAGTTTGAACGCGGAAATTAGTTCGGACGCTTTGGGTAACGTATGTCCTCGGACCAGTGACGAGAACGGCCGTCCTTCCGCTTCTCTGGGCTGCTTCTGCCTGGGCGCGAAGCTGAGCGGTGTAAGCAACGTACAATCGGTCTTTGACCTCCACTGCCACGGTTTGGGTCAACGCGTCAGGCATCGCGACCACGCCGTTGTTTCCAACCACTCTGACGGAATTTTTGACACGGCCGAGATCTCGGAGGGCACGAGCTTCGTTGGCTACGCCGCGCACAAAAGCTCTAAAAGCCGCGGCACCTAGAACTCCTTCGTAAGCGAGCGAAGCCGCCTTTACTGCCATCCGATCCCAACGCCATCGCCAGAAAAGTGGCCGCCTCGCTTAGGCACGGAGGCGATCTTCAGCCCTCAACACCGGAACTTTCAAGCCTCTTCACGTCGACACGATCTCCCGCGGACGCATCCCAAAGCGCCTCGATCAACGCTTCGCCCGACGGAGCGGTTTCGATCTGTTCCAAAGAAATTAGGCCGGCAGCGGCAAGAATAAACGTGGCCCACTCGCGCATTTCGGGTGGTTTGCCATCATAGCGTCTAAACCCGATCAATAAGTCTTTTGTGCTGACCGCAACCGGCCTCGGATAAGGGTCAAAGTACCAAATTTGGCCGGACCGCCTCACTCCCAAGCTCCGCAGAGTTTCCCATTTCCTGAGGCCTTGCACCACGGCGATGATGGATTCCACGCTCATTTCGGATCAAAGTGAACCAATTCGCCTAGGTTGTTATAGGCTTTTTGGACCGTTGATTTCACGCCGTTCGTTCGAATGGTGTATTCAAACACCTGATAACCTTCGCGGCCGGCACGGAAGCTTTGTACCACAACATCTGGCCCGTATTGACTTACGCTAATCAGGCTTCTTGAGGTTGCACGACCGATCGCGCTGTTAACTGCCGCGGCTTGTGTAGTAGGCAGACCCAGCGCTCCTGCGGCCGCACGCGCCCCGCTTTTATTGAGACCGGTAAGCACGAAGGCGTTCCTCGCCTCCGCAGCATCCTCTAAACCCCGGCCTATAAACGCCGCAGCAAACGAGACCTTCGCCAGCGACGCGGCCTTGACCGCCAGGCCGATGCCAACGCCCTGGCCGATGGCGAAACCCGCCCGTTCGATCGCGCCGGCGTAGTCGCCCCGGGCCAGGGAGACGCCCGCGCCGACCAGGCCCGCGCCGAACCCGACCGGCCCGGGCGCAAGTGAGAAGACGTCGGCAATGCCCTGGGCGATGCCCAGGGCAGCCGCCGCGCCGCCGCTGGGCGGCGAAGTGGCAGCGGCGTCGACGTCCGCGGCGCCGATCGGTCCTTGACCCCCAACGATCTCGCCGTTGGGCCCGAACAGCGTGTGGTAGACGCCGATGCTGGTGTACTGGTTGTAGCCGATGGCTTCGCCCCGGGCGTTTCTGACGACCTCGTCGATCTCGCTGATGGCGTTGCTGCCGCCGGTTGGGCTGATTGAGCCTGTCACGATTTGCCCAGGCAACTCTTGCGGCGTGTCTGCGTTGGCACCCGGGTCGGGTGCCGGGTCGGGAGTAGGCGCATCGTCGCCGCCATCGTCCGACCCCGACGAATCCAATCCGTCGGG
>CAXUNV010000217.1:0-7644 GCA_964252355.1 uncultured Chthoniobacterales bacterium
GTGCGCCGCGGGGTCGGTGGCGGCGCGCGCCGGAAACGTTTCCGTCGAGCCGTCTTTCAGTTGGAGGCGAACGCCGTGCGCGTTGATCGCGTCGACGACGGCGGACGCAACGTCGACGAAGTTGACGGTGTGGCCGGCTCCGGCGAGGCGTCCACCGACGACGCAACCCATCGCGCCGGCGCCAAGGATGACGATGTTCATCGAACGGGGGGAATGGCCGGAAGCTTAGAAAACGTGGGCGCGCTTGGCTTTAGCCCGATTGGAAAAAGGTTTCGCCAGGACGGAACCGCGCGGCGCGCGATCAAAAATCGGGAGGGCCGGTGCTCCGCACCGCCGATGAAGGGTAGGGCGAGGCGAGGTTTGCCTGACCCGCCGCCAGGTGAAGCTTGCCTGCGGGGTGTGGACGCCCGCGCTCCCCTGAAGGCGGCTATCGCCGCAGACGACGCACGACGGTTTCCTCTCAACCAGAGACCTGCCCGGAACCTGCCCCCACTTGATTCCTAATCCGCGTACACTTGCATCGGTCGATGGGTCATCCCAGGGTTCACCGCAAGGCCGTCGCCGAACGAGAGGGTGCTTGGGAACGGGTTCCGGCGCCAGTCGGTGGGGCTGCGGCCCACCCGTTTGCGGAAGGCGCGCGCAAATTCGTGCTGCCGTTCGTAGCCCAGGCTCAACGCGATTTCTTTCACGCTGAGCGAGGTTTCCAACAGGAGGTGCTGCGCGCGCTGAACCCGCAACTGACCCAACAGTTGGACCGGCGACGCGCCGAAGGCGTCTTTGAACCGGTGGCGCAACGAATCGTAGTTCGACCACCCGGTGATGCGGCGGGTGAAATCCGCCGTGCGTCCGACGCAATCGTTGACCAGTTGCCAAAGGCGCACCACTTCCGGATCAAAGGCTTGCGGTCCGAAACTGGCCGTGCCGCAGCCGCGGAACCAAGCCTCCATTTCCACCAGCAGCACCGACAGCCACGCCGTGCCGGCAAACTCGGCCGCGTGGCCTTGGCGCCCGTTGCCGTCGCATAGCTTCAGAAAAATCCACTTGAAGGTTGTCACCTGCTCGGGCGTGAGATGCCAGATCCGCTTGGCCGGATCGCGCGCGCTCAAGCCGGCAAAATGGCGGCCAGTTTCCAGCCCGGCGTCGAAGTGGATGACCCAAAAACGGGGCGACTCCCGCGGTTCGTTCCAATGCCCGTGCGGTTCTCCGCGGTGGAAGAAGTAGAGGGTGTTGGGCGCCGAACGCACCTTGCCGCGAGCGAAGCCGTTGGTGGTGCTGTCGTCCGTCACCAAGGTAAATTCTTCGAACGGGTGGCTGTGAAAGGCACAAGACGCACCCGGTTCCGACCGCAGGCTCCGCATGGAGAGCAGTCGCGGCGAGTGGGGGAGGTGTCCCTCAAGACGTGCGCCCATGAGGACGTTTACTTTGATCGAACGCGCGCCGGCAGACAAGCCTTTCGCATTCTGCCGAAGCTCGCGGGTCAATCGCGTTGGCAGCTCTCCGCCGCACCCGCAACGCGGAATCTCCCCTGCGCTCACACCGGGCTGAAACCGGCCAGCGCACCGCCGTATTTTTTGGGCAGGGGCGGGGCATACTCTCCCCGTTTGGCGGTTGCCAGTCCGAGCGTCACCAGCGTCTCCACCAATTTCACCCCGGCGGTAACCCCCTCCACCACGGGGGCACCGATCTCTTGGCTAACCGCCGCGCAGAAGTCCGCCATCCCGGCGCAACCTAGCACGATGGCTTCGCAACCGTCCTCGGCCAGGGCGCGCCGGCATTCTTCAGTCACGCGCCGCCGCGCCTCCGAGGCTGGGCTTTCCAAATCGAGGACCGCGACCTCCACGGCGCGCACGTTGCGGCAATGCCGCTTCATGCCGTTGCGTTCGGCCAAGTGCCACGCCAAACCGCAGGTTCGGGCCAGCGTCGTCACCACGCTGAAAGAGGGCGCGATCAAGCTCGCCAGATGCATCGCAGCCTCGGCGATGCCCACCACCGGACCGCGCGCGACCTCACGGGCGGCCGCTACCCCGGGGTCGCCGAAGCAAGCGATCACGTACCCATCGCAGCCGTCTTGTTCGCCGGTGATGACTTCGGTCAGCAGCCCCGGCAAGCACAACGCCTCGTCATAGTGACCCTCGATCGAAGGCGGCCCCATCGGAGGGGTCGCCCCCAGTACCTCGGTGCCGGGACCAACCACCCTCCGCGCACAAACCAGCATCCCTTCCGTCATGCTGACGGTGGTGTTTGGGTTGATCAACTTAATCCGGACGGGTCGCATCAGTTAGGAACGGTCGGTTTTGCTTTTGAGGAAAAAAGATTGGTCACAAAAGCGCAGGGGGGTGCGAAGGGGCGAGCAGGGCGTCTAAATATCTGCGGCGGTTTGTGGCAGACGCCCTTGCCCAAGCCAGCTCACGGACGCATTGCCATCTCTCTCCTCACCGCGGACGGTCTGCGCATCAGTCCAAAGTAGAAAAGTGCGCCGAAAAACACGCCGATGAACCACGAGAAGTTAGCCAAGCTTGCCAAGGCGGGCACCATGGCGGACGCGATGGCGACGACCGCGGCCAACACCAGGGCAAGCACCGCGTTGAGATTGACGCCACCGCGGTACCAATACCGGCCTTCCGGCGACATCGTGTACATGTCCGGCACCGTCACCTTTTGCTTCCGCACCAGGTAGTAATCGACGATCAGGATGCCGTACAACGGACCGATGCACGCGCCGAGCAGGTCCAGGGTGTAGTGGATGACGTCGGGGTTGTTGAACAGGTTCCACGGCGTGATGAAAATCGACGCCGTGGCTGCGATCATGCCGCCTGCCCGCCAGCTGATGAGCTTGGGCGCAACGTTCGAAAAGTCGAACGCCGGCGAGACGAAGTTCGCCACGATGTTGATCCCGATGGTCGCCACCAAAAAGGTGAGTGCGCCCAACACCACCGCCGTGGGCGAATCGATGCGGCTCACGGTTTCCACCGGGTCCGTGATCATCTTACCAAAGAGCGGCACCGTGGCGGAGGTGGTGATGACCGTGACCAGGGAAAACGCGAGGAAGTTAACTGGCAAACCCCAGAAGTTGCCCCATTTGACCGCGGCAAAACTCCGGCCGTACCGCGAAAAGTCTCCGAAGTTGAGCATGGGTCCGGAGAAGTACGACACCACCAACGAGATCGCGGTGAGCATGACCGGCAAAGCATCCCAGCCGCGGTATTTCACCACGCCCAGCGTGAAACCGACGTTGCGCCCGCCGGTTTTCATCAGCATCCACGTGGCCAAAAGGAACATGACCAAGTAAACCGCGGGCCCGGCCCAATCGATGAAGCGCTTGATGGTCTCCATGCCGTTCCAGAAGACCAACGCCTGGAGCACCCAAAGGAAGAGAAAGCCAGCCCAACCTAGCAGCGACAACCCGAGAAACCCGTGCGCCCGCACGTCGGCCCACGGCGCCAAACTCGGATAAAACTTCAGCACGACGACGACGAAGGCGGTGGAAGCAAGGTAAGTCTGGATGCCGTACCACGCCACGGCGAGAAGCCCGCGGATCATCGCCGGGATGTTGGCCCCGAGCACGCCGAAGGAGACGCGGCACATCACGGGATAGGGCGTGCCGGTGGCTTGGCTCGGTTTGGCCACAAGGTTACAGAACCCGTTGACGATGATGATCCCGATGAGAAGGGAAAGCAGCACCTGCCACCCGGTCAAACCCAGCGCGAAGAGGCTGCCCGCAAACACGTAGCCGCCGACGCTGTGGACGTCGGACATCCAAAACGCGAAGATGTTGTAGATGCCCCACGTCTGTTCTTTGAGGGGCGCCAAGTCCTCGTTGGTCAGCCGGTCGTCGAAGACGGGCTGCGCGGCAGGCAGAGGCGGGGCACTGACGCGCGCGTCGACGGGCGCACCGGAAAGCGGCATGGGCTTCATGCCGGCCGCCAAAGAGCTTGGAGTGTGCCAACAATTCTAGCGGTTGGAGCCCGCGAGTGCGCTCCGCGTATAAGGAATCGCCCATCGCCCATCGCAAAACGGATGGTCAGGCGTGCCGGCGTTAGATCCCGAAAGTGCGCCGGATTCAGCCTGGGAGGGCGCGCGCTCCCGGATCGATTAAGGACGACTCGCCCGGGTTCATCTCCGAAGATTGGCCCCAAAGACGGTGGACAGTCCGCTCGCGTTTGGCCCTAGCATGCCTCATGGAAAAATCCCGGATCGCGGCGTTGGCCGACGGCATCTTCGCGGTGGTCATGACGCTTCTGGTTCTCGACCTGAAATTGCCCGAGAGTTTCACGGCCCAGACCGATGCCGACGTGTGGCGGTCACTCGTTGAACTGAAAGAACGTTTTGGCGCCTACGCGTTGAGCTTCGTCGTCCTGGGCACTTACTGGGTCAGCCACCACCTGCAGTTCCATTTCGTGCACCGGGTCAGCCGCGCCCTGCTTTGGTTGAATCTTTTTTTTCTGCTGGTCGTCACCCTGGTGCCGTTCTCCACCAACTTGCTCGCCGGGCACGGTTACTTGCGCGCGCCCATCATCGTTTATGGGTCTCACTTGTTGCTGCTCTCCTTGCTCCTACTCCTGCACCTGCGGCATTTGCGACGACACCCGGAACTCTGCCATGATGGGCTGACCGCCTCGCGGGCCGCCGACCTTCGCCGTCGCAGCGCGGCGGGTGCGTGCATCGCGGCGGTCTCCATCGCGCTTTCATTCTATCGGCCGGCGCTTGCGCTAAACGCCTATTGGTTGCTTCTCCTCTTCCAATTCCTGCCCACGCCCCTCGACCGGCACACGCTGACCGAACCTCCGGGGAGTTCTTAACTGCAGGGGTCAGTGCAGGTACGCGGTGGCTCCCCCCCCGACGCGCTATCACGCCAACGTCTCGTCTAACCAATCGAACACGCGCAGATCGCGCAAGCCGAGAGCTTTCGGTTCGCAATGCAGATCGGCGCCATCCTCGACCGTGAACGGCACCAACCGTTTGGGGCCTGGCAACAGGTCGTGGAGCTCCTGCGACTGACCCGGCCAGAACGCCTCGTGCACCGGGGACGTGATCAGCATCGGGCAGCGGATGCGGGAAGCGACATCCCGCAAATGGTAGTCCCGCACGGCCTGGAAAACGTCGAACGGGGAAGAAAGCCCGTACGGACGCATGCGAAAACGCAAGGCGGCCGCCATTTCCGGCTGTCTCTCGTCGGTGAGGATTCGATCAAACGCCTCTTTGCGTCCGGCCGCTAGAAGGTCGAGCACAGGTTTTGGCAAATGGGTCGTCCAGGAAGTCGACACGTCCACCACGCCGGGGTCAGCCACCACGGCGGCGATGCGGTGTTCAAACGCCACGGCGCGCGGCACCCAGTACCCGCCTTGGCTGATCCCCTGCAAAGCGATGCGCTCACCATCCACGTCTGGACGACTGACCGCGTAATCCACCACGGGCGTGATCACCGTTTCCCAGTCGGGACGAAAGAACAGCCTCTGTTTCCACAACGCGTACCCTTGACCAGGCCCGTCAAACGTCAGGCAATGGTAACCCCGGGCGACTGCCGCCGCGCCGCCTTGGTTCCACATGTCCAGCAGGGAACCATCGCTACCGTTGTTGAGGATCAGCAAAGGCCGCTTCTCCCGAGGGCCGTTTGCCCGAAAAAAGAAGCCGTGCAGTTCGGTGCCTGCGTAGGGAATGCGGACCGGCTCGATGGGAGGCTCAAAGAGGTCCAAGGCTTTGAGCCAACAGTCGTAGAGTAGTTCCCAGGAGGGCAGGAAACGCGTTGGATCCGTCGAGCCGTCCACGAAGTAAGTGGAAGCGTCGTAGAAGTTTTGCGCCCAGAGGTATGCTTGGCGCGCGCTCACCTTGTGGCCGCGCCGCGCCGAGTCTTCGGCCAGGGCGCGAGCTTCGTCCCCCGCGCGTTGGTAGGCGGCGTAAGCGCTCTCAAAATTGCCGTCCTCGATCTGGCTCGCCAAGTACAACGCTTTCCCGACGTTGCCCGCCGTGTAGTAAGCGCGCCCGAGGCAGATCAGGAAGACGTATTCGAAGGTGGGATGTTTGAAGAACGGAACGCGCCGGCCCCGTCCTGTCTCCGCCGGAGTCGGCGCCTCGGCGTCGGGCGGGTTCTGCGCCAAACCACCGGAAGCGAGCCCTAGACCTAGCAGGGCGCCGCCGGATTTTTTCAGAAAGCCTCGACGAGTCTTCATTGATCTGTCGGGGTGGTTAGGCCTGTTTGCCTTCCGCGCGTTCCATTGCTCCGAAGGGGGTCGGCAAACCGCGCCGAGAACGCTGCACCCGCCTCTCAGGCTTGACCCAGCCGCCGGTTTTTCTCAACCTTTTTCCGCATGCGCCTGCGTCAGGCAAACCATCCAACGCCGGCACGACGCGAGGGCACGATTTGCCGGGACCTAGCCGGCGTCCGGGGAGCGCTCCGGTAGGTTCAAGGCTACACCACCCAAGGAACGAGCATGAGCGGTGAATTGCGCACGGCGTTGCCCACCTTCGAGGAGCGAAAGCATGCCGGCCGCGCGCTTCGCGACTCGGTCAAACGGGGCGACCTTGGTCGTTGGCGTCCGCCCAAAGACCGGACCGACCCGCTCGACGTGATCGAGGCCGCACACGCCGGGCGTCTGGACCGGCTCATCCCCGTGAGGGTCGGCCGGATGGCGGCATCGCCGTACGCTTTCTTGCGCGGGGCCGCCGCCCAAATGGCCGAAGACTTTCAGCGCCTGCCGCGGACGGGGATTGCGCCGGTCATCTGCGGTGACGCCCACCTTGGCAACTTCGGCTTCTATGCTTCGCCGGAGCGCGACTTGGTGTTTGATCTAAACGACTTCGACGAGGCCCACCCCGGCCCTTGGGAGTGGGACCTGTGGCGGTTGACCACCAGCATCTGGGTGGCCGGGCGGCAGAACGGTTTGGCCGAAGGCACCTGCGAGGATGCCGTGCTCTGGTGCGCGGCGGCCTATCGCCGCCAAATCGGCCGCTTGGCCGGTCAACCGCTCCTGGCCCGCTCCTTTGATCGGATGGACATCGACCGGATGCGGCTCGAGTTGGCCGACTGGTCGCTGCGGGCCGAGATCGAACGGGCGGCGAACGTGGCGCGCGTGCGGACCAGCGACCGGGCACTGCCCAAATTGACCCGCGAGCACCAGGGGGTGCGCCACATCGTGGACCAACCGCCCCTGGTGACCCGCGTCTCGGACGAGGAGAAAGATCGCCTCATCGATGGGCTCGAAGCGTACCTCAACACCCTTCGGCCCCACTGGCGCCGGGTGCTGAGCGCCTACGTGGTCGTCGACGTGGCGCACAAGGTGGTCGGCGTAGGCAGCGTGGGGTTGCGCGCGTACGTCGCGCTGCTGCAAGGCAACGACGCGCGCGACACGCTCTTTTTGCAGTTGAAACAAGCGCGGCGTTCGTGCGTGGCCCCTTTCGTGCACGGCGAGGTGGCTTGGCACGCGCACCAAGGTCAGCGCGTGGTGGAATACCAACAGACGTTGCAGACCGTCAGCGATCCCCTGCTCGGCTGGACCACGGTGGACAACCACGACTACTACGCGCGCCAGTTCCGGGACATGAAAGGGGCGGTGACGATCGAAGGCATGGACGGGTCCGCGCTTTTGGATTACGGCCGGATCTGCGGCGCCCTGCTGGCCAAGGGGCACGCCCGTTCCACCGGGGCCC
>CAXUNV010000218.1:0-7634 GCA_964252355.1 uncultured Chthoniobacterales bacterium
GGTGGCCGGTGGCTGCGTCGGCTGCGCCCGCCGCGGCATCGCCGGCCGGTTTGGGACCGGCACCGTCAGCGGTGCGGTCCGGCTTCTCCGCCTTGTCTTTTTTCACCGCGGCAGCCTTGTCGAGCTCCTTGAGTTGAGCTTTGTCCACGTCGGCCAGACCCAGTTCGAAATGGCGGTCGTGATCTTGTACTTCCGCCTTCTTTTCGTCTTCCTTCTCTTTGTCTCGGTCCGCGTTCTCGTGGTCTAACTCGTCGCGCCGCACCTTCTCGTTCAACGACAGGCGGTTGTTTTTCACCCGGTCGTTCACCTGTTTGACGTCTTGGACGATGCCGCGAAAGACCGCGTCTTGGCTGGAACGCGCCACGGATTTGCGGCGCAGTTCATCGACAAACAACGGCTTGCGGTTGTTCGCCAAGTCGATCTGCGCTGGCTCGACTTCGTCATAAGGCAAAGGATGTTCCAGCGCCGATTCCCCGAACTCCGGGTTGTCGCTCAACGAAGGCAGGACGATGTCGGAAATGACGCCACGGAACTGCGTGGAGCCGCCGGCCACCCGGTAGAACTTTTGCACGGTCAGCTTCAAAGCGCCGGCGTTGTTGGCAGCTCCGCTTAGCATCGGCATGAACCGGCCAAGCTCGAGCATGGTTTGCACGGTGCCCTTGCCGAAGGTGCTCGAGTCACCCACGATGAGGGCGCGGCCATAATCTTGCATGGCTGCCGCAAAGATCTCGCTGGCCGACGCGCTCAAGCGGTTGCAAAGGACGATCATCGGGCCGCCATAAGCGACGCCGCTGTCGCGATCTTTCAGCACGTCGATGTCGCCGTTGGCGTCTTTAACCTGCACCACGGGACCTTGGCTGATGAACAGGCCGGTCATTTTGATGGCTTCGTCCAGCGATCCGCCGCCATCCCGTCGCAGGTCGATCACCAAACCCTGCACCCCTTCGGCCTGGAGGCGTTTGAGCAGCGCCGCGACGTCGCGCGAGGTGCTCTTGCCCGTGCGCGACTTCTCCATGTCTTGGTAAAAGGATGGCAACGTCACCCAGCCAAACTTTTGGGTGGAACCATCGGGCAGGTCGCGCTCGATCACCTCGGCCTTGGCTTCCTGCTCGGTCAGCTTCACGTTATCGCGGGTCAACTCAACCACCTTCCGTTTGGACGGGTCGGTGGCGTTGCTGGGGATGACCTGCAGCCGGACGACGCTCCCCTTCTTGCCCCGGATCATCTCGACCACCTTGTCAAGCTTCAGGTCGACCGTATCGACGAAGTTGTCCTTCGCCTGCCCCACCCCGGTGATGCGGTCACCAACCCCGAGTTTGCCACTCAACTGCGCAGGTCCCCCGGGCAGCAACCGCGCGATTTTGGCGTAGCCGTCTTCGGAACGCAGTTCCGCGCCGATGCCGGTCAACGACAGGCGCATGTTGATCTCAAAACTCTCCAGATCAGACTTGCCCAGGTACTCTGAATGGGGATCGTACGTCAGCGCGACCGAGTTTAGGTAGGTTTGCAGGACGTCGTCGTCATCCCGCTCCTCCAGGCTCTTGAGCATCTGGTCATAGCGACGCCCCACCACCTTGGGACCAGGTTCGGTGGCAAGCTTGTTCAACTTCTCTTGCAGCAGTTCGCCTTCGATGCGGTCCCGCCAGAGCGTGTCGGCGTCGTCGGCGTTGGCCGGCCAAGGCTCCTTTTTACGGTCCAGGGCGATCGTCCGGTTGCTTTTAAAGGTGTAATCCTTCTTTAGAAGCTGCCGGATCTTGGCCACACGGTCTTCGGCCCGTTGGCGAAACAACGCGTAAATCGCGCGCGCCGGCTCGACGTTGCCGACCAAAAGATCCTGGTCAAAGCTCGGCCCGTACTTGGCTTTGATCTCGTTAATGTCCTCCTGCGTGAAAAAAAGCCGGTTGTAATCCAGGTTGCCGAGGTAAGTGTCCAACACCTTCTGCGCCGTCGCGTTGTCCAACTTCTGTCGGCTGTAATGCCCTTGTTCGAGCAGCTTAACGACGGTCGCCGAGACTTGGCGGGCATCGGATGCGCTGATCTTTGAGGCGGGTTTTTGCTGACCAAGCAGATGGTCGGCAGAGAAGACGAAGGTGGCCGCGACTAGCGCGACGCAAAAGGTTTTCATGCAATCACGGAACTGCCATTTAGTAACCGGCATGGTTTGAACCCTACGCCGGGGTGCGGGTCGCCCCGCCGTTGTAAACCGCGCAACCTTCTCGCTCTATGCTGCAGATTCAAACATTTAATGGCGGTATTTTTGAGACTAACGGGTACCTGATCCAGGCGCCAGGGGGCGGACTGCTGGTGGATGCACCCACGGGCACGCTGGACTGGCTCGAGCGGCAAGGGCACCGCCCAGCGCTTCTCCTGGTCACCCATGGCCACGTCGACCACGTCGATGACGCCGCCAAGATCGTGCGGGCATACGGCTGCCAAGTGGCTTGTCATCGCGACAGCGTACCGCTGCTCACCGATCCTGAATTCTTTCATCGATACGGTTTCAGCCTCGAGATCGAGCCGGTGACCCCCGACCTCATCCTGGACGAATCGCCGCACCAAGACCTGCTCGGGCTGCCTTTTCGCATCCTGCTCGTGCCGGGACACTGCCCGGGCAGCCTCTGCTTTTACCATGCCCCGAGCGCAGACCTGTTCAGCGGGGACGTTCTCTTCGCCAGCAGCATCGGCCGCACCGACCTGCCCGGCGGGGATCACGCGCTTTTGTTACGCCTGCTGCACGAGAAGATCTTGACCTTGCCCGACGACACCCGGGTTTATCCTGGGCATGGCCCGGTGACCACGGTGGGCACCGAACGGCGGTCCAACCCGTTTTTGGTGGGATGAGGGACGACCGTTTCGTGTCTCTTGCCCCTGGTTGGGAAAGGTCTGAGGTAGAACCCCAGGTCGGCGTCCAAACGAAGAGGCAACCCTGCAGGGGCGGGACAACAACCAAACGGCTATCCTCACACCGGCGGCCCGGCGGCGCCTCGCAAGACTCGCCTCGCCCTACCCATTTGCCGATGGTGGCCGTCGTTGACGACAGACGTCAAACCGCAAACGCCCAACCCCGCACGGCGCGCAGCGCCTAAGCACCCCCGCCCAAAACGCTCCGCACCTCGTTTTCCGTGAGGTCAAGCGGGTGGCCGGTCCAGACCACCTTGCCGGCTCGGTCCACCAGGAACGCGTGCGGCACACCGTCCACCCCAAAGCGGGTGTAGAGGTTTTTCGGCGTTTCCACCGCGACCGGGTAATTCATCGGCAGGCTTTGTTGGAACCGACGCACCGTCGGGGCATCCTCGTCGGTCAAACCGACGATCTCCAAACCTTGGCGGTGGTACTTGGCGTAGATGTCGTTCAGGTGCGGGATGCTGCGCCGGCAAGGGGGACACCAAGTCGCCCAGAATTCGACCAGCAGCGGCTTTTGCCGGAGGTCCGGCGGGTCGGACAGGTAGGTCAGCGCGAGGTCTGGGAGACGGTCCCCAAGCTTGATCCCCGTCCCTTGCGCCCGGAGGAGGAACGCCGAAGCGAGGACGACCGCACCGATCGCAACGAACAACGCAAACTTCTTCATGGTCGCAGGGGCAAAACCTCGACGCAAGCCGGGCCCTATTCAAGCCGGTCAACGGGTGACGGGTGCGATGACGCCGGCGCCTGCAAAACCCGGGAAGGGAGAGGCGTCCACCGGCACGACCAACCCGCGCCGAAGATGCGGGCGGCAATCCGGAGGGAATGCCACGCGTGGACGCGCGAAATCTTCTGGACGCCTGCCAACCGGCGACGCTCGCGAACTGGCACCTCGCAGACGGGCAGGTGCAGGCGGGCAGCCTTTACCTGGGCTTCGATGGTCCAGCCGTAAGCCGGTTGGGCCATGCCCATCGAACAGAACGAGGATTGGTCAATCAGGGGTAAGGGACAGAGGTCCGAGGCGGGGTGGCCGGTCAGCAGCCCGCACCAAAAGCCGAACAGGCGGTTGGCCAACCAATGCCGCCGTCCCATGACCCCGACGTTGTCGGGCAGACCGCGGCGGGTGCGCGAACCGATGACCATGGTAAACCCGTGCCGGTAAGCCGCCAGCAGCGCGTCCACGTCGCGCGGATCGTTGGCGCCATCGGCCGCCATGAAAACGTAAGCGGCTGCTTCTGGATAAAGCCGGTCGGCGAGGGCGATCGCAGCCAAACATCCTAGGCCGTAGCCAGCGGCAGCTGTCTCGGCCACCTCGGCGCCGTGCCGGCGCGCCACCTCGGCCGTTCCGTCCGTGCAGCCGTTGGCGCCCACCACGACGGGAACGGGTCCCAGGATGTGGCGAATTTCCGCCAACACCAACGGCAACACGGTCGCTTCGTCGCGCGCCGGGATGATGGCGACCCACCGTCCCGCGTCGGACCGTGCCATCTAAACGCCGCCCTCCTGTCTCCGCGGTCCTCGCGTGAGGACGATCCGCCCTTCTGCCACCGGTTGACCGTCGACGTGCGCGCGGACGTCGCAAAGGAAGAGCCCGTCCATGCCGCCCGCCTTTGCGGCCGTGAAGACCAGGCGCTGCCCAGGCCGGACCGGCCGAAGGAATTTCATCCCTTGCAAGGCGGTCAAATAATAGAGGTGATCCGCGTCCCCAAGCGCCACGCCGGCCGTTTGCGCCATGGCTTCGGCCAGCAGCACGCCCGGGACCACCGGATCCCCTGGGAAATGGCCGCGGAAAAAATCTTCCGACCCCGAAAACGTCTTGCTGGCGGTGGCCGCTTGACCCGGTTCGTGCGCCTCGACGGCGTCGATGAAGATGAACGGTTCGCGGTGCGGCAGACCCAATTCGGTGGGGTGCATGAAACGGGCAAGATCAACGGCAAACCTCTCGAAGGGCAAGCGCTCTCTTCGCCAACCCTCACCCACCGGTTCGCGCCGGGACCTTTGGTCTGCGGTAAGCGCGCGCATCGCGCCTGGATTGAGGCGCGCGGCCTACGGCTATTCCCGAGAAGGAATCGCGGGTTCCGGCCCCGCCCGCCATCCGGCAACCGCGCGCGCCCTTCAGCCCCCAGCCTGGGCCGCCGCGATGCCGCGCGTCGCTCCCGGCAGGTTGGACGTCGTTTGACCCTCGTGCCGATGCAGGGAGAGTTCCCGGTTCACGCAAAGGAAGGTGCGCTGCTCGATCGGGGGCGGC
Organism: uncultured Chthoniobacterales bacterium; assembly: GCA_964252355.1. Classification (GTDB taxonomy): domain Bacteria; phylum Verrucomicrobiota; class Verrucomicrobiia; order Chthoniobacterales; family JAFAMB01; genus CAXUNV01. The sequence continues at coordinate 5,150 of CAXUNV010000218.1, forward strand.
CCGATGTGCAGGGCGTGGGCCCGGTCGATCAGCGCTTGGTCCGCCACGGTAAAACGCTCGTGCTGGAGCAGGTATTCCGTCCACGAAGGCACCGTCATCTCGATCCGGAACGTGTTGTGTCGCGCCAAATCTTCGTGCAACCGCCAGCTGTACGCCCCGTTCCGCAGGTGAACCAAGCGCACTTGGCGCATCAATTCCATGAACTCGCTGCCGCGGGTCCGATCCACTTCAAACTCGAGCGTGATCGTCACCGGTCCGTCGTGCGGGTTGGGCGTGTGGATCAGTTTCTGCGTCAATGGCGTGATGGGCGCCGGATCCAACTTGAGATCCTCGGTGAAGTTGATGGAGAGCGGAAACGAGAGCACGAGGCTGATCAGCAACAACCCGGTGGCGGCCAGCAGCGTCGGGCTCAACCCGAAGTTGGCGGCCGCCACGCCCCAGATCACGCTCCCCAAGGCGGTGGCGCCCTGGCCGACCATGATGATGGTCGCGTTCATCCGGCCACGCGCCCAAGTCGGCATGGCCCGTTGCCCAGCCACCCAGAGTTCAGAGGCGGCCATCGTCCAGGCCACGCCGGCGAAGGCGGCGATGAACATGAACGGCCAGAGGTGCCGCACCACCGCCATGGCTAGGAACACCAACGCGAGCAGGCAGTTCGCCGCGACCGTGATGCCGTTGGGGTGCAGGTGCGCGCGCACGAAGGGCACGACCACAATCGCGCCGAACACCGAGCCGGCCCCCATGCAGGTGAAAAGGAAACCCAAACTAGACGCCTGCAGGTGGAGTCCCTTCAAACCGACCACCGGCAACAACGCCGGGATGATGCAGATGAAGAAGGTAAAGAGCACGTTCCGCGCGAGCACCACCTGGATAGCCGGCGCGAAGCGGACGTAACGAACGGCCGTGGTGAAGGATTCTAAAAAGTTTTCGAGCGGCAACTTCGATTGGCGTTCCCGCGGCCGCCAGGCCCAGACGGCTGCCAGCACCAGGAAAAAGCCGGCTGCGTTGGCGGTGAAAAGGACGTTCGCACCCAGGAATGGCAGGGCAAGGCCGCCCAGCGCGGGTCCGAGAATCCCCGAGATGTTCAACTGCAAGCCGCCCAACGTGGCCGCCGACGGCAGTTCCTCTTCGGTCACCACTTCGGGCACGATGGCGGTCCAAGCCGGGGCATTGAACGCAAACCCGACGTTGATCAAAAACACCGCCCAAAGGATCACGCCGGGCCGCAACAGGTGCGCAAACCCGACCACCGCCAAAAGGCCAGCCGACAAGGCCAGCCAAACGTTCATCACCAAGATCAGCTTGCGCCGGTTGACCATGTCCGCCAACGCTCCCGCCGGCAGGGTGAACAGGAAGAACGGCAAGGAGGCAACCGTGGAGAGCAACGAGAGCAGCACCGTCGACGAGCTCACCATGTTCATCACCCACGTCGCCGCCGTATCCTGGGCGGAGACCAGGGTGCCGGACAGCACGCTGGCGGCCCAAAGCCGCCGGTAGACCGGGTTGCGCAAGGCGCGGAACGTCGACGTGGAAGCCGCGGGGGTGTTCATGGCAACCGACCTGCCCGCGCTAGGCGCGAGCTCCGGACCGGCGGAACGTAGCGACAAGGGTCCCGGGCCGGCAAGCGGAAAAGGCAGCTGCGCCCATTCAGGTCTCCGGATGCACCTCCCGCTCAGGCGAGGTGCCAGACGTCAAAACAACGTCTCGCGCCCCGGCTGGCGAGGGCTGCCGGGCCAGGGATCGTCGCGGCAGCAGCTCCCGGCTGACCGACACGTAATGCTTCACCAGCGGCTCCGGCCCGCCCCGGTGCAGCTTCTGCGCCCGCTCCAGGATGTCCGCTTCTCCGCGCGTCATGCGCGCGTGCTGCAGCAGGTGCTCCGACCAGGAGGCCACCATCATCTCCATGCGCAGCCGGTTGGGAGCTCCCAAAACCTCGTCCAGCCGCCAGCTGCAGGCGCCGTAGCGCAGGTAGATCAGCCGTGCCTCGCGCATGAGCTCGAAGAAGTGCGGCCGGTCCGCCGGGGCCACCTCGAAGAGCATCACCACCGTGACGGGGCCGTCCTCCGGACGCGGCGCGTGCAGCGAGCGGTGGCGGTGGGTGGTGTCCCGCGTCGCCGGGTCGGTCTGCAAGGCCGCGGCGAAGTCGATGGAGAGCGGCACCGCCAGCGCCAGACTGAAAAGCAGCAGGAGCCCGGCGGAAAGCAGGGTGAACTGCACCCCGAACGAGGCGGCCAGCGCACCCCAGAGCAAGCCCCCGGCGGCCACACCCCCTTGCGAAACCATCATGTGGGTCGCGTTCATGCGGCCTCGCGCCCAGCTCGGCATGGCCCGTTGGCCGGCCACCCAAAGCTCCGCCGCTGTCAACGTCCAGCTCACGCCGGCCAAAGCCGCGACCAGGAGAAAGAGGTCGGCGTCCCGCACCCACACCATCAGGAAAAACACCGCCGCAAGGAGCCCGTTGGCCAGTATGGTCAAGGTGTTCGGC